>NZ_JBIVMX010000091.1:0-14457 GCF_044753305.1 Pseudomonas sp. NPDC088429
GTGTTTCCTACATCGCTGGTGTGACTGCTCCTCCGGGCAAGCTCATGGGCCATGCTGGCGCAATCATCTCTGGCGGCAAAGGCACTGCAGAAGAGAAATTCGCTGCACTGCAAGACGCAGGCGTTAAAACCGTGCGTTCGCTGGCAGACATCGGCAAGGCCCTGGCCGAGCTGACCGGTTGGGCTGTCAAGTAAGCCTCGCGCTTAACTGACGCTTCACCAAACAAAGGCCACCTTCGGGTGGCCTTTGTCGTTTCTGCAATTTGGAAGATCAAAAGATCGCAGCCTGCGGCAGCTCCTACATTGAAATGCGTTTTCATTGGGGGGGGGGGGCGATCGAAATGCCTTCATGGCCGGCAACCGTCATCCCCTGTAGGAGCTGCCGAAGGCTGCGATCTTTTGATCTTTGCCGTACCAACGAAAAATAGATACGTAAACGCGACACAGAAACGTCGCGTATCGGATAGTTCGCCCTCTAACAGTGCGTTTGCAGGCCAAATTCGTTAGGCTAGCAGCCATTTTTGCGTCTGCCGCCCACAAGGCATGCAACGCGCTTTAAGGGTCAGTCCCATACGGATCGACAGCATTTCCCTAATTACACAGGGCAATCCCCCTCTAAATTCCGATTCAGTAGTGTGGTATTACCTTAATGAAAGTTTTGAAAGGTCAGGACATCCTGGCACTTGGCTTTATGACATTTGCCCTGTTCGTTGGGGCCGGCAACATTATCTTCCCGCCTATCGTTGGCCTGCAGGCCGGACCTCACGTCTGGATGGCTGCGCTGGGTTTTCTGATCACCGCAGTGGGTTTGCCGGTGATCACCGTTGTCGCACTGGCCAAGGTCGGTGGGTCGATGGACGCGCTGAGCAGCCCGATCGGTAAAGTCGCGGGCGGCATTCTTGCGGCTGCGTGCTATCTGGCCGTCGGCCCGCTGTTTGCCACTCCGCGTACCGCCACCGTGTCCTTCGAAGTCGGTTTGGCGCCGCTGACCGGCGAAAGCCCGCTCGCGCTGTTCCTCTACAGTTCGGTGTACTTCCTGCTGGTGTTCTTCATCTCGCTCTACCCGGGCCGTTTGCTGGACACCGTTGGCCGTTTCCTCGCGCCGCTGAAGATCATCGCGCTGGCCGTGCTCGGTATCGCTGCATTCGCCTTGCCGGCGGGTGACGTCGGCCACGGTACGCCGGAATACGTCGCGGCACCGTTCTCCCAGGGCTTCATCAATGGTTACCTGACCATGGATACCCTCGGCGCGCTGGTGTTCGGCATCGTCATCGTCAACGCGATCCGCTCCCGTGGCGTCGAGTCGCCGAAGTTGATCACCCGTTACGCGATCATCGCCGGTTTGATCGCCGGTGTCGGTCTGGCGCTGGTCTACATCAGCCTGTTCCGTCTGGGTTCCGGCAGCCATGAAGTGGCCGTCGGTGCAACCAACGGCGCGGCGGTCTTGCACGCTTACGTGCAACACACCTTCGGTTCGCTGGGCAGCGGTTTCCTCGCGGTACTGATCTCGCTGGCGTGCCTGGTGACGGCAGTAGGTCTGACCTGCGCCTGTGCCGAGTACTTCAGCCGTGTGCTGCCACTGTCGTACAAGACCCTGGTGATCATTCTGGCGGCGTTCTCGCTGCTGGTGTCCAACCTCGGTCTGACCAAGCTGATCGCGTTCTCCATTCCGGTGCTCACCGCGATCTACCCGCCGTGCATCGTGTTGGTGGCGCTGAGCTTCTGCAAAGACTTCTGGCATGAACACGGTCGTATCCTCGGCCCGGTGATGCTGGTGTCGTTCCTGTTCGGCAGCATCGACGCACTGAAAGGCGCTGGTCTGGCTGACTGGATGCCGACGCAGCTGTCGCACCTGCCGCTGAGCGAGCAAGGTCTGGCGTGGCTGGTGCCGTGTGTGATGACTTTGGTGGTTGCAGTGGTTTGCGATCGCCTGCTGGGCAAGCGCAGCGAAGCGGTTGCCTGAGGTTGGCTGACCCGCCATAAGCGGGTCTTCAACGCTTAAACAGAAATGCCCCGTATCAATCGATACGGGGCATTTTTTATGGGCGTCAGGCAGTGTCTTTTTCCCTAGGCTAACGTCGAAGCACTGCATCGCTTTTATGTAGGAGCAGAGCTTGCTCGCGAAAGCGATCTGACATTCAACATTGATGTCGACAGAAACGCCGCTTTCGCGAGCAAGCTTTGCTCCTACAAGTTCACGTATTCAAGGGAATTGCATGTCGTTCATCCAGGCCAATCTGATCCACTTGCTCGCCGCGTGCTGGTTTGTCATCTGCTGGGGCGGTTACACCCGTTATGCCACGTGGAAGGGCCGCGACACCGCGTGCCTGGCCAGCGTGCTGCACTTGTACCGAGAAGACTGGATGCGCCGCATGCTCTTGCGTGACAACCGCATCGCCGACGCCAGCGTGATCGGCAATCTGGAGCGCAACGCGTCGTTTTTCGCCTCGAGCACGCTGATCATCCTCGCCGGTATTCTCACCGTGCTCGGCGCCTCCGAGCGGGCGGTGTCGTTGCTGGCGGACATCCCGATGGTGCAGCAAGCGTCGCAGGGCATGTCGGAAATCAAATTGCTGTGCCTGGCAATGGTGTTCGTCTACGCCTTCTTTACCTTCAGTTGGTGCATGCGCCAGTACAACTTCGCGGCGGTGCTGGTCGGTTCGGCGCCGATGATCGGCGAGCGTCATGTCTCCGAACAGGAGCGTAAAGCGTTCGCGGCACGGGCGGCGCGGGTGATTTCGATGGCGGCCAACCAGTTCAACTTCGGTCTGCGTTCTTACTACTTCGGCATGACCATGCTCGCGTGGTTCGTCAGCCCGTGGCTGTTCATGTTGTTGAGCACTGGCGTGGTGCTGGTCTTGTATCGTCGCGAGTTTCATTCCGACGTTCTCGACGTAATGGTCTATACCCCTACAGAGGCGCCCATTCCCGAGGCGAACAAAGAGGCCGCTTGATGAGTATTCCGTTCTGGTGTGTGTTTATCAGCGCTTTGCTGATTTATGTGGCGCGTATGCCGGTGGCCAAGGCGATGAAAGAGCAGGGCGGTTACAACAACCACTTGCCGCGCCAACAACAGGCGCAACTGACTGGTTACGGCGCGAGGGCGCTGGCGGCGCATCAGAACAGTATTGAAGCGTTCATGTTATTTGCCGTGGGTGTGTTGATGGCGCACACCACGCAAACGGTAGGATGGCTGATCGATGCCTTGGCGATCATCTTCGTCATCGCCCGCATCGTCTACTTGTGGTTCTACCTGGCTGATCTACCAGCACTGCGTAGCCTGGTCTGGTTCGTTGGCTTAGTGTGTTCGCTGCTGCTGATGATTAGTCCGACTTTTAGAACCCTTTTGCTCTAAGCGCCATTACCATTAAATCCCAGACAAAAGAAAACCCGCACTAGGCGGGTTTCTTTTTTCAGCGGTAAAAAGCAGATTATTGCTTCTTAGCAGCTTCGTCTTGCGCGGCAGCGTTCGATTCAGCCTGAGCTTTGGCAGCTTCGGCGTTTTCTTTCGCAGCGTCGTTCACTTTATCCTGAGCTTTGTTCATGTCTTGCTGAGCTTGTTCAGCATGTTGGTTGGCATCTTGAGCTTTGTCCTCGGATTTTTTATCGCAGGCAGCGAGACCGAGGGAAGCGGTCAACATCAAGGCAATAGCAAAAGTCTTACGCATGGGGTGTTTCTCCTTATGGAAAATAACTACTGGCCTTAAGAGCTTTGCGCTACAGGTTAAGTTCCTCATTTGTTTCAGATATATAAGTTTGTTTTGCCACGGAACTTTTGGCCTGTTGGCTACTACTGGCCAATGGCTTTAACGAGAGTAATTATCATATGGCTGAAAACCCCGTTTTTGAGCGCGCGACGCGATTTCTTTCAGCGTTAAGACACTGTCAGGTACTGGGTTTGCGGGTACATGAAGCCTCCAGAGAAGGGCTTACGGTGATCCTGCCTTACAGCTCACGAATTGTCGGAAATCCGCAGACCGGCGTGATTCACGGCGGGGCAATCACCTCGTTGATGGACACCGCTTGCGGGATGTCGACATTGTGCGTGTTGCCGGAATTCGAAGTCTGCCCGACCCTCGATTTGCGCATCGACTATATGCACGCCGCCGAACCGAACAAAGACGTCTATGGCTTCGCCCAGTGCTACCGGGTAACCACCGATGTGATCTTTGCTCGCGGTTTCGCCTACCAGGACGATCCTGCACAACCCATTGCCCACGTCGTCGGCACTTTTATGCGCATGGGCAAGGGTTTGAAAGGCACCAAAGGCTTCGGCGGCGTGATCAAGGGAGCAGGGCAATGAGCGATGATCTGAAACAGCAACTGCAACTCGCTCACGCTCAAGGTGATTACGCGCCACTGTTGAAGCTGATTCCCTACGCAGGTTTGATCGGCGTCGAATGTTCGCGGGTCGGCGATGAACTGCTGTTCAAGCTGCCAGCGAACAAGGACAACATTGGTAACCCTTTACTGCCTGCCATCCACGGCGGCGTGATTGCCGGGTTCATGGAACTGGCTGCGGCGCTGCATCTGTTGATCTTCACCGAAGCGCCGGGCGTGCCGAAGATTATCGATTTCTCCCTCGATTACCTGCGCGCCGGGCAATTCCGCGACACGTGGGCCAAATGTCAGGTGTGCCGGCAGGGGCGTCGCGTCGCCAACGTCGCAATCACGGCGTGGCAAAGCACCGAAGGCGAGCCGATTGCCACCGCTCGCGCGCACTTCAAAATTGATGAGCCCTTGAAATCCTGAACAGCGCCCCAAACTCAGAGAACAACCCGCCGCCGACCATTTCGGGTCGCGGCCACTGCCATCTGATTGGAGTTTGATGACCATGAGTGTGGAAACTCAAAAGGAAACCCTGGGCTTCCAGACCGAGGTGAAGCAACTGCTGCACCTCATGATCCATTCGCTGTATTCCAACAAGGAAATTTTCCTTCGCGAATTGATCTCGAACGCCTCTGACGCTGTCGACAAGCTGCGCTTCGAAGCCCTGGCCAAGCCAGAGTTGCTCGAAGGTGGCGCTGATCTGAAAATCCGTGTGAGCTTCGACAAAGACGCCAAGACCGTCACCCTCGAAGACAACGGTATCGGCATGAACCGTGACGATGTGATCACCCACCTGGGTACCATCGCCAAATCCGGCACTGCCGATTTCATGAAAAACCTCTCGGGCGATCAAAAGAAAGATTCGCACCTGATCGGTCAGTTCGGTGTGGGTTTCTATTCCGCATTCATCGTTGCCGATCAGGTTGACGTGTACTCCCGTCGCGCCGGCACCCCAGCCAGCGAAGGCGTGCACTGGTCGTCGAAAGGCGAGGGTGAGTTCGAAGTTGCGAACATCGACAAGCCAGAGCGCGGCACTCGTATCGTTCTGCACCTGAAAGCGGCTGAAGACGAATTCGCCGATGGCTGGCGTCTGCGCAACATCATCAAGAAATACTCCGACCACATCGCGCTGCCGATCGAGCTGCCGAAAGAAGTGGCACCTGCTGAAGGTGAAGAAACACCAGCGGCCGAATGGGAAACCGTCAACCGGGCCAGCGCCCTGTGGACTCGCCCTCGCACTGAAGTGAAGGACGAGGAATACCAGGAGTTCTACAAACACATCGCTCACGACTTTGAAAACCCGCTGGCCTGGAGCCACAACAAAGTCGAAGGCAAGCTTGAATACAGCTCGCTGTTGTATGTGCCGGCCCGCGCACCGTTCGACCTGTATCAGCGTGAAGCGCCGAAAGGCCTGAAGCTGTACGTGCAACGCGTGTTCGTCATGGATCAGGCCGAGTCGTTCCTGCCGCTGTACCTGCGCTTCATCAAAGGCGTGGTCGATTCCAACGACCTGTCGCTAAACGTGTCGCGTGAGATCCTGCAGAAAGACCCGATCATCGATTCGATGAAAACCGCGCTGACCAAGCGCGTGCTGGACATGCTGGAAAAACTGGCGAAAAACGAGCCTGAGCAATACAAAGGCTTCTGGAAGAACTTCGGTCAGGTCATGAAAGAAGGCCCGGCAGAAGACTTCGCCAACAAGGAGAAAATTGCCGGTCTGCTGCGTTTCGCATCGACCAACGGCGACGACGGCGAGCAGATCGTCGGTCTGGCCGACTACCTGGCCCGCGCCAAGGAAGGTCAGGACAAGATCTACTACCTCACCGGCGAAACCTACGCGCAGGTCAAGAACAGCCCGCACCTGGAAGTCTTCCGCAAGAAAGGCATCGAAGTGTTGCTGCTGACCGACCGCATCGACGAGTGGCTGATGAGCTACCTCAGCGAGTTCGACGGCAAGACCTTTGTCGACGTGGCACGCGGTGATCTCGATCTGGGCAACCTCGACTCGGAAGAGGACAAGAAAGCTGCAGAAGAAGTCGCCAAGTCCAAAGAAGGTCTGGTTGAGCGTTTGAAAACCGCGCTGGGCGATTCCGTGGCGGAAGTCCGGGTTTCCCATCGTCTGACCGATTCGCCGGCCATTCTGGCCATCGGCGAGCAGGATCTGGGTCTGCAAATGCGTCAGATCCTCGAAGCCAGCGGTCAGAAGGTTCCAGATTCGAAGCCGATTTTCGAGTTCAACCCAAGCCACCCGCTGATCGAGAAACTCGATGGCGAGCAGAGCGAAGAGCGTTTTGGCGACCTGTCGCACATCCTCTTCGATCAGGCAGCCCTGGCTGCCGGCGACAGCTTGAAGGATCCGGCCGCTTATGTGCGCCGTCTGAACAAGCTGCTGGTTGAGCTGTCGGTTTAACCAAGTCGTAGAAAAACCCGCTTCGGCGGGTTTTTTCATTCTGGTGTTTAGCAAATCAGGAGTCAGAAATGAGCCAAGTCACAGTACGTTCCGTGGTCTATCAGATTGACGGCCAGCCTTATGAAGGTCGTCTGGCGTTCGACGCCGAGCACAAAGGCGCGCGTCCGGGTTTGTTGATGGCGCCGAACTGGATGGGCGTCAGCGCGGGCGCGGAAGAAATCGCCAAGTCGGTGGCGGCCAAGGGCTACGTGGTGTTGATTGCTGACGTCTATGGTCAGGCCGTGCGTCCACAGAACGCTGATCAGGCGGGTGCGGCGATGATGCCGTTGAAGGATGACCGTGCGTTGCTGCGCACGCGTATGCAGGCGGCGTTCGAGCAGTTGCAGAAGCAGGGCGAGGCGGCGGTTGATACCTCGAAACTGGCGGTGTTCGGTTTCTGCTTTGGCGGTTGCTGTGCACTGGATCTGGCGCGCACCGGTGCGCCGGTGAAAGCGGCGGTGTCGTTCCATGGCACGCTCGATTCGCCGAACCCGGCGGATGCGCAGAACATCAAAGGCTCGGTGCTAGTGCTGCACGGTGCTTCCGACCCGTTGGTGCCGAAGGAACAATTGCCGGCGTTTGAAGATGAGATGAACGCGGCGAATGTCGATTGGCAGTTGCTCAGCTATGGCGGTGCGGTGCACTCGTTTACTGACCCGCATGCGAATGTGCCGGGCAAGATGATGTACGACGAGAAAACGGCCAAGCGCGCGTTCAAGTCGATGCATGATTTGCTGGATGAAGTGTTCAAAGGCTGATTTTTCAAGATCAAAAGATCGCAGCCTGCGGCAGCTCCTACACGCGATCAATGTAGGAGCTGCCGCAGGCTGCGATCTTTTGCTTTATCGGCCTGCCGGCAATTCAATCCGCTCAACTTCCCCCGGCACCGTCGGCCAATCCCCGGCCGCCCATTTACGCCGTGCCTCATCGATCGCCGCCGGATCGCTCGCGACAAAATTCCAGTTGATCCGCCGAGGCCCGTCCAGTGGCGCGCCGCCAAACACCACGGCGTGCACATCACTCTCGGCAAACAGACTCATCTCTTCCCCAGCCGGCAACACCACCAGCGCATGCGGCTCAATCGCTTCGCCGTTCAACTGCGCATCACCACTCAGCACATACACCGCCCGTTCTTCATGCTCGGTCGGAATCAGCAGTGTGGTCGCCGTTTGCATCTGCACTTCGGCATATAACGTAGGAGAAAGCACCGGCACCGGTGATTCCAGGCAAAAGCCTGACCCGGCAATCATGCGAATCTGCACGCCAAGGTTATCGCTGACCGGCAACGTCGCCGCCGGGTGATGGCTGTAATGCCCCGGGCCTTGTTCGTGATCCTTGGGTGAGGCCAGCCAGATCTGCAAGCCGTGCATCGTGAAGCTCTGTTCCCACAACGGCTCCGGCGTGCGCTCAACGTGGGCGATCGCGCTGCCGGCGGTCATCCAACTGACATCGCCGGCGCTGACCACCTGGTCGGAGCCGAGGCTGTCCTTGTGCTGGATCTGCCCCTGGAACAGGTAGGTGAGGGTCGACAGACCGATGTGCGGGTGCTGTCGGATGTTCATGCCTTTGCCCGTCGGATAAACCGTTTCGAGCATGTGGTCAAAAAACACGAATGGCCCGACGCTGCGGCATTTGGCTGACGGCAACGGGCGCAGAATCGGCTGGCCTTCGACGTCTTCGGCGCGCGGGCGGATGATCAGAGGTTGCGTGTCCATGGTGCATTCCAGGCTGAGCGGGTGATGCCAGAAGCATAACCCGCCGCTGGCATCAGGAGGATTACTGGCTGTCGAAGCCTTGTGGCGCGTGGGTTTCGATGGTGACGTCGCTGGTGGTCATCAGCTTGTGAATCGGGCAGCGGTCGGCGACGCGCAGCAGTTCTTCACGCTGAGCATCGGTGAGCACGCCTTTGAGGGTGAGGGTGACGTGCAGAACGTATTTGCCTTTTTGCTCTTCGCTATTGTCGCGTTTGACGTCGACGCCCACACCGGTCAGCGGGATGTCTTTCTTTTTCGCGTACATTTTCAGGGTCAGGGCTTTGCAGGCGCCCAGCGCGGCGTCGAAATAATCGTGCGGCTCTGGCGCCGTGCCTTCACCGCCGGCAGCAGCCGGGACGTCGGTGAACAATTCCAGATCATCGATTTTTACGGAGTGACGGAAACCTTCGGCAGAGACGGTATTGACGGTGATGGTCATGTGAACCTCGCTATCGGTGGGAAAATGTACTTCGATCAAAAAGGATCTTGCAGTTATAGAGCATTGTCGCCGCTGAACGTTTCACTTTCCGGCTGGCTGAACCCCGGCGGCTGCGCTGGGGTCTAGTCTGTGCCTACCTGCCGGAGATTACTTGTGTCCTTGTTTCGTTTGAGTCTTGCCAGTCTGTTGCTGATTGCCGGTGCCGCCCATGCGCGGGATTACACCTACAGCGATGCGCACCTGCATTACGTGGATTTTTTCCAGGAAACCGCTGGCATGCCGAAATTGCTGACAGCGATGAAAGAAAATTCCGTCGAGCACGTGATGATTTCCGGCATTCCGGTGGCGAAGAAGTGGCACGAAGATGAACCGAAACGTCCACGCTATTACGCCGGTGATGACGCCGATGCCTATTGGTACAGCGCCACTGATGTGATCGTCGCCGATGCCGTGCAAAAACTGCCTGCTGAGCAGCGGCCGTACTTTCATCCGTTCCTCTCCGGCTTCAATCCGAACGACAAGAACTCCGCCGCGCACATTCAGCGCATGCTCGATCTGTACCCGGGGCTGTGGCAGGGCATTGGCGAAGTGTTTACCCGTCATGATGACCTGACGGCGCTGACCTCCGGCGACACCCCGCGCGCCAACAATGAGGCGATGACCAAGATTTATCACCTGGCCGCCGAGAACGATTTGCCGGTGATGCTGCACTCGAACATCACCTCCAAGCGTGAGAAAAATCCGCTTTATCTGTCGGAAGTCGAAGAACCGCTGCGCAACCACCCGCACACCCGGTTTATCTGGGCGCACGCCGGCACCAGCGCCGAGATTCATCGGCATCAGACACAGATGGATTTCTTGCTGCCAACGCTGACGCGCATGCTGGAGGCCTATCCGAATCTGTACATCGACCTGTCGTGGAGCATGCTCACCCCGTATCTGCTGGATGAGCAAGGCAAGCCGCGCAAAGAGTGGCTGGCGCTGGTCGAGCGCTACCCTGAGCGCTTCATGCTGGGCTCGGACGTCGTAGGTCGATTCAACAAGCTGGGTAAGGAAATGCACAGCTTCAATCCGTTCCTCGACGCATTGCCTACAGAGGTCGCGCATAAAGTCGCGCGGGATAACTTCCTCGCGATCCTGCCGAAAACTTCGCCCAAATCAGGTATTGATCGCTGAAACGTTATTGCCAAGCGTTTGAAGTATTAAGGCGTTTTGATATCACCATTTCGTCTTACGCAAATTCGCAAAGGGCCGATACCTTCTAAAGCAACCAGCTGCAGGGTTGATGCAGCGCTTTTGGAAGGAACCAGAGCAATGAGTATCCGTAGTCTCAATATTGCCCCGCGCGCCGGTCTGGGTTTTGGCCTGTTGGCGCTGATGGTGTTTGCCCTTGGGGCGTTCGCCCTGCTGCAAATGGCGAACATGCGTGCGCAATCCGACGAGGTCGATAACAACTGGCTGCCCAGTGTGATGGCGGTCGGCGAGATGAGTCAGGACATGTTGCGCCTGCGTGCGCTGACCATGCGCCTGCTGCTCAATCGCGATCCGCAGGCGCTTGAGCAGAACGTCGCCAAGCTCAATGAGCTGCGCGGCGTGCTCAGCGAAGCCCAGCAAACTTATGACGTGCTGATTGTTCTGCCGGAGGAGCGCGCGTTGTTTGATCGCTTCAAGGTCGCCGAACACAAATACCTGGAATATCAGGCGCAGGTGATGCAGCTGTCCGCGCGGAACCGCGTGGAAGAGGCGGCGAGCATTCTCAACGGCCAGATGAGCCCGTTGGCCGATGAAATCGCAGTCACGCTGCGTGAGCTGGTCGAACTGAACAAACACAACGCCAATCTCGCCACCGAGGCCGCTCGGCTGGTGTTCACCAATTCGCGGGTGTGGGTCGGGGTGATGATCGGCATTACCGCGCTGATCACCATCGGTCTCGCGGTGATGCTGACGCGCAGCATCGTGCTGCCGCTGGCGCAATCGCTTGGAGTGGCGGAAGTGGTTGCGGCTGGCGACCTGACTGGCGACATCACTATCAGCGGCAAGGATGAACCGGCGCGGCTGCTGCAAGCGTTGCAAAGCATGCAGCACAACTTGCGCGACACGATCCGGCGAATTTCCGAATCCTCCAGCCAACTCGCCTCGGCCTCGGAAGAGCTGAGCTGCGTCACGGAAGACGCTACGCGCGGGTTGCATCAGCAGAGTCTGGAAATTGAACAGGCGGCGACGGCGGTGAATCAGATGACGGCAGCGGTTGAGGAGGTTGCCAGCAATGCGGTGGCGACGTCCGAAGCTTCGCGTGAATCGGATCGCATTGCTCAGCATGGGCGTGAACAGGTGCAGCAGACCGTGTCGTCGATTGAGTTTCTCGCTGAAGACGTGACCAACAATGCCACGCAGGTCGAGAATCTGGCGGACAAGGTGCATGGCATCAGCAAGGTGCTGGACGTGATTCGCTCGATTGCCGAGCAGACCAATTTGCTCGCGCTGAACGCGGCGATTGAAGCCGCGCGGGCCGGTGATGCCGGGCGAGGGTTTGCGGTGGTGGCGGATGAAGTGCGCGCACTGGCGCATCGCACGCAGCAATCGACGCACGAGATCGAGCAGATGATCAGCGGGATTCAGCAGGGCACCGATTCGGCGGTTAATTCGATGCAGCAGAGTAATGTCCGGGCGCGTTCGACACTGGAGCTGGCGAAAGCTGCTGGGGTAGCGCTGGAGGAGATTGCCTCGGCGTTTACGCTGATCAATGAACGCAATCTGGTCATCGCCAGTGCGTCGGAGGAGCAGGCGGCGGTGGCGCGGGAGGTGGATCGTAATCTGATGAACATTCGTGATCTGGCGATGCAGACGTCGGCAGGGGCGAATCAGACGAGTGCGGCGAGTCAGGAGTTGTCGCGGTTGGCGGTGGATTTGAACAGCATGGTGGCGAAGTTTTCGGTTTGAAATTACCCCTGTAGGAGCTGTCGAGTGAAACGAGGCTGCGATCTTTTGATGTTGATTTTTTAAGATCAGGATCAAAAGATCGCAGCGTGCCGCAGCTCCTACAGAGGCGCAAGTTGCCAGCAAAAAAAAGCCCCGCATCTCGCGGGGCTCTTTCATCGTGCGTCGAATCAGCTGCCTTTAACGGCTTTGCCGTTGACCGTGCCGTCGAGGAGCATGATGTTGTACTCCTTGCCGTCCGTTTCAACCTGTTGCAGGCGAACCAGCAAGTAATCCCAATCCTTGGCGAACCACAGGACGGTGATGCGCTTGCTTTGTGTCGGATCGCGAACGCGCTCGACCTTGATCGCGTCGATCTGGCCAGCCTTGGTTTCGACTTTCTCCGAACCCAGCACGCGGAAGTCGTAGGTATCGACTTCGCCATCATCGACTACCTGATAGCTCATGCTTTTCTTGCCGGCAGCCACGTCGTGCTGCAGCGCCAGTTGGTAGGTGGATTTGTCGACCATGCCACGGTTCAGCGGGATCTTCACCGCGTCGCCGCGATCAGTGCCGGTCACCAGTTTGTTGGCCCAGTCGAAGTCCAGGTCAGCCTTTTTCGCTTTGCCCAGACCGCCACGTTCGAAGTGGTAGGACTGTGGCAGCAAGGTGTCCTTGTCCAGGGTCAGGGTGCTTTCTTCGCTCAGGCTGGCGATCATCATCGATGCCTTGAAGCTGAGTTTCCAGACGCCGTTGGCTTCCTTGGTCAGGCTGCGCGAGGCGGTGCCGCTCATCGGCAGCTGTTTCCAGTCGGCGGTGTAGCTGGCGGAGAACGGTTGAAGGTCTGCTGCCTGTGCGAAGGGCAGGGCAAACAAGGCGCAAGCGAGAAGCAGGGCGCGACGCATAAAATCTCCTAGTGTCGAATCAAGTGGCCGCTGGCCGCGAGTAACTGGCCATCCAGTAAAGCACCGTCCGTACCGAGGGCCAGCCGGCCTTCAGCAAACCAGCGTATGGCCATCGGGTAGATCAGGTGTTCCTGAACGTGAACCCGCTGCGCCAGACTCTGCGGCGAATCGTGCAACTCTACCGGTATTACTGCCTGTACGACCAGTGGTCCGCCATCGAGTTCCTCGGTGACGAAGTGCACGGAGCAGCCGTGCTCCGTGTCGCCGGCTTCCAGCGCGCGCTGATGAGTGTGTAACCCTTTGTATTTGGGTAGCAGCGACGGGTGGATGTTGAGCAGGCGCCCTTGGTAGTGGCGAACGAAATCCGCGCTGAGAATGCGCATGAAACCGGCCAGTACCACGAGTTTGGGTTGGAATTCGTCGATCAGTTTGATCAGTGCAGCATCGAAGGCCTCGCGACCTTCGAATGCCTTGTGATCCAGCGAGCGGGTAGCGATACCCGCGTCACTGGCGCGTTGCAGGCCGTACGCGTCGGCGCGGTTGGAAATCACCGCAGCGATGCGAACCGGGCTGTCGCCGGCTCGCGTGCTGTCGATCAAAGCCTGCAAGTTACTGCCGGTGCCGGACAACAGCACCACGACATCACAGGGTGCGGACATTAATGAGCCTTAAGGTTCTGCAGATCAACCTGAGCTGCGCCTTCGGCCGCAGCAGCGATCTGACCGATCACCCAAGGCTGCTCGCCAGCGTCACGCAGGGTGTTCAGGGCGACTTCAACGTGCTCCTGAGCCACGCAGATGACCATGCCGACGCCGCAGTTCAGCACGCGGTGCATCTCGGTTTCGTCAACGTTGCCTTGCTCTTGCAGCCAGTCGAACACGGCCGGGCGAGTCCAGCTGGCGACGTCAACAACAGCCTGAGCGCCTTTTGGCAGAACGCGCGGGATGTTGTCGAGCAGGCCGCCACCGGTGATGTGGGCCATGGCTTTGACGGCGCCGGTGTCTTTGATCAGCTTGAGCAGCGGCTTCACGTAGATGCGGGTCGGGGCCATCAGCAGGTCGGTCAGCGGTTTGCCGTCGAGCTGGATGTTTTCGATGTCGGCACCGGAGACTTCGATGATCTTGCGGATCAGCGAGTAGCCGTTCGAGTGCGGGCCGGACGATGGCAGCGCGATCAGCGCGTCACCGGTGGCAACTTTCGAACCGTCGATGATTTCAGCTTTTTCCACAACGCCGACGCAGAAGCCGGCCAGGTCGTAGTCTTCGCCTTCGTACATGCCTGGCATTTCAGCGGTTTCGCCGCCAACCAGCGAGCAACCCGACAGTTCGCAGCCAGCGCCGATGCCGGTAACCACTTGGGTCGCGGTCTCGACATTGAGTTTGCCGGTGGCGTAGTAGTCGAGGAAGAACAGTGGCTCAGCGCCGCACACCACCAGGTCGTTGACGCACATGGCGACCAGGTCGATGCCGATGCTGTCGTGCTTGTTCAGGTTCAGCGCCAGACGCAGCTTGGTGCCGACGCCGTCGGTGCCGGAAACCAGCACTGGCTGCTTGTAGCCGGCCGGGATTTCGCAGAGGGCGCCGAAACCGCCCAGGCCGCCCATGACTTCCGGGCGCGCAGTGCGCTTGGCGACGCTCTTGATGCGTTCTACCAAAGCTACACCGGC
>NZ_JBIVMX010000092.1:0-2783 GCF_044753305.1 Pseudomonas sp. NPDC088429
GGCTCCGGGGGTAGTGTCTTTGGTGCCTTGCCGTTGAACGTCGGCGAGCAGGCGGATGATCGTCGCCTGGTGGAATCCACTCGTGCGTTGTTCAAAACCGGTTTCTTTCAAGATATCCAGCTGGGCCGCGAAGGCAACGTACTGGTAATCACGGTCGTTGAACGTCCGTCGGTCGCCAGTATCGAGATCGAAGGCAACAAGGCGATCTCCACCGAAGACTTGATGAAAGGCCTCAAGCAATCCGGTCTGTCCGAAGGCGAGATCTTCCAGCGTGCCACCCTCGAAGGTGTGCGTAACGAACTGCAGCGTCAGTACGTTGCTCAGGGTCGCTACTCGGCCACCGTTGATACCGAAGTGGTTTCGCAGCCACGTAACCGTGTTGGTCTGAAAGTGAAGATCAACGAAGGTACCGTTGCGGCCATTCAGCACATCAACGTCGTTGGCAACACGGTTTTCCCTGAGGAAGACCTGACCGACCTGTTCGAGCTGAAAACCACCAACTGGCTGTCGTTCTTCAAGAACGATGACAAGTACGCCCGTGAAAAGCTTTCCGGTGACCTGGAGCGTCTGCGCTCCTACTACCTGGACCGCGGCTATATCAACATGGATATCGCTTCGACCCAGGTGTCCATCACCCCGGACAAGAAACACGTCTACATCACCGTTAACGTCACCGAAGGCGAGAAGTACACCGTTCGTGACGTCAAACTCAGCGGTGACCTGAAAGTCCCTGAAGACCAGGTCAAATCGCTGTTGCTGGTGCAGAAGGGCCAGGTGTTCTCGCGCAAGCTGATGACCACCACCTCCGAACTGATCACCCGTCGTCTGGGTAACGAGGGTTACACCTTCGCCAACGTCAACGGTGTTCCGCAGCCACACGATGACGACCACACTGTCGACATCCTGTTTGCTGTCGATCCGGGCAAGCGTGCTTACGTTAACCGTATCAACTTCCGTGGCAACACCAAGTCGGAAGACGAAGTGCTGCGTCGTGAAATGCGTCAGATGGAAGGCGGCTGGGCTTCGACCTACCTGATCGACCAATCCAAGACCCGTCTTGAGCGTCTGGGCTTCTTTAAAGAAGTCAACGTTGAAACCCCGGCTGTGCCAGGTGTCGACGACCAGGTTGACGTGAACTACAGCGTTGAAGAGCAGGCTTCCGGTTCGATCACCGCCAGCGTCGGTTTCGCGCAGAGCGCCGGTCTGATCCTCGGTGGTTCGATCACCCAGAACAACTTCCTCGGTACCGGTAACCGCGTCAGCGTCGGCCTGACCCGAAGCGAATACCAGAGCCGCTACAACTTCGGCTACGTTGACCCGTACTGGACCGCCGATGGCGTGAGCCTGGGTTACAACGCGTTCTATCGCACCACTGACTACGATGACCTCGATGTCGACGTTGCAAGCTATGCGGTAGACAGCTTGGGTGCTGGCGTAAACGTCGGCTACCCGATCAGCGAGACTTCGCGTCTGACCTTCGGTCTGTCCGTTCAACAGGATGAGATCAAGACCGGTCAGTACACCGTTGACGAGATTTTCGACTTCGTTAACCAGGAAGGCGACAAGTACCTGAACTTCAAGGCTTCGGCCGGTTGGTCCGAATCGACCTTGAACAAAGGCGTCTTGCCAACCCGTGGTCGTTCGCAGAGCCTGACGCTGGAATCGACGATTCCGGGCAGCGACCTGTCGTTCTTCAAGCTCGATTACCGTGGTCAGTTGTTCCAGCCGATCACTGAAAACTACACCCTGCGTCTGCACACCGAATTGGGTTATGGCGACGGTTACGGTTCGACTGACGGCTTGCCGTTCTATGAAAACTACTATGCTGGTGGTTTCAACTCGGTTCGTGGCTTCAAGGACAGTACTCTTGGTCCTCGCAGTACCCCGAGCCGTGGCCAAGGGGTAACCGGTAACACAGGCACACTCGCTGACCCGGATCAGGATCCACTGCCGTTCGGTGGTAACGTGTTGATCCAGGGTGGTGTTGAAGTTCTGTTCCCGCTGCCGTTTGTTAAAGATCAGCGCTCCCTGCGTACCTCGGTATTCTGGGACGTCGGTAACGTATTCGACTCCAAGTGCGACAAGACTTCCAACGCTGCAGCCGGTTCTTCTTCCAGCACGCAGTGCAACGACATCAGCCTGAGCAACATGGCGAGTTCCGTTGGTGTAGGCGTGACCTGGGTCACCGCACTGGGTCCTCTGAGCTTCGCGTTGGCCATGCCGATCAAGAAACCGGATGACGCTGAAACTCAAGTGTTCCAATTCTCCCTCGGCCAGACGTTCTAAGCGTCTGACCCAAGATAACGACAATGGATTTTGTAGGAGTGCATCGTGCGTAAGTTGACTCAATTGGTTCTCCTGGCCTCCGTACTGGTGGCAGGCCCGGCTTTCGCCGACATGAAAATCGCTGTTCTGAACTATCAGATGGCTTTGCTGGAATCGGACGCGGCCAAGAAGTACGCCGTTGATGCCGAGAAGAAGTTCGGTCCGCAACTGACCAAACTGAAGACTCTGGAAAGCAGCGCCAAAGGCATCCAGGATCGTCTGATGGCCGGTGGCGACAAAATGCAGCAGGGTGAGCGCGAGCGTCTGGAGCTTGAATTCAAGCAAAAGGCCCGTGACTTCCAGTTCCAGTCCAAAGAACTGAACGAAGCCAAAGCCGTTGCTGACCGCGAAATGCTCAAGCAACTGAAGCCGAAGCTGGATGGCGCAGTGGAAGAAGTCATCAAGAAAGGTGGGTTTGACCTGGTGTTCGAGCGTGGCGCAGTGATCGATGTCAAACC
>NZ_JBIVMX010000092.1:2793-13366 GCF_044753305.1 Pseudomonas sp. NPDC088429
ATGAATCAGCTGAAGGAACCCATGACCGTGACTATCAAGCTCGGCCAGTTGGCCGAGTTCCTCGGCGCCACCCTGCGTGGCGACCCGGAGAAGCAAATTACTGGGCTAGCCACTTTGCAAGAGGCTGGCCCAGCTCAGTTGAGCTTTCTGGCAAACCCTCAATACCGCAAATTCCTGGCAGGCTCGCAGGCGGCAGCGCTGTTGCTCAAAGAGGCTGATGCCGAAGGTTTTGCCGGCAATGCGCTGGTGGTGCCGGATCCTTATCTGGCCTATGCACGCATCTCGCACCTGTTCGATCCCAAACCAAAAGCTGCGGTGGGTATCCACCCATCGGCGGTGATTGCGGACGACGCTGTGGTTGATCCGACCGCCAGTATCGGCCCATTCGTGGTGATCGAAGCCGGTGCGCGGATCGCAGCTCAAGTGACATTGGGCGCACATTGCTTCATCGGTGCGCGCAGTGAAATTGGTGAAGGCGGCTGGCTCGCGCCCCGCGTGACCCTTTATCACGACGTGCGCATCGGCAAGCGTGTGGTGATCCAATCCGGTGCTGTGCTCGGTGGTGAGGGCTTCGGCTTTGCCAACGAGAAGGGCATCTGGCAGAAAATTGCCCAGATCGGTGGCGTGACCATTGGCGACGACGTTGAGATTGGCGTGAATACCGCTATCGACCGCGGCGCACTGGCCGATACCGTGATCGGCAATGGCGTGAAACTCGATAACCAGATTCAGATCGCGCACAACGTGCAGGTCGGTGATCACACCGCCATGGCCGCCTGTGTCGGAATCTCCGGCAGCACCAAAATCGGCAAGCATTGCATGCTCGCTGGCGGTGTCGGTCTGGTTGGGCACATTGATATTTGCGACAACGTTTTCCTCACCGGGATGACCATGGTGACCCACTCGATTACCGAGCCAGGCGCCTACTCATCCGGTACAGCCATGCAACCGGCGGCCGAATGGCGCAAAAGCGCGGCCCGTATTCGTCAGCTCGATGACATCGCGCGACGTTTGAAACAGCTGGAAAAGCGCGTAGGGGAAGTGACCCCTGGCGGCAATGCTTCATCAGATGGCTGATACCATTTCCATATCAAGTGTGCACAGCCTCTAGACTGCCTCCTTGATTTGCTAGAGGAGTGCGCGTCAGTCGCGCTCCCAATCTTTACATAGGCTTCCCCCCGAAATGATGGACATCAACGAGATTCGCGAATACCTGCCTCACCGTTACCCGTTCCTGCTGGTGGACCGGGTGGTGGAACTGGACACTGAAGGCAAGCGCATTCGCGCCTACAAGAATGTCAGCATCAATGAACCGTTCTTCAATGGTCACTTCCCGGCGCATCCAATCATGCCGGGCGTGCTGATCATCGAAGCGATGGCTCAGGCTGCCGGGATCCTCGGTTTCAAAATGCTTGATGTGAAGCCTGCCGACGGCACGCTTTACTACTTCGTCGGTTCCGACAAGCTGCGCTTCCGCCAGCCTGTGTTGCCGGGCGACCAGTTGATCCTTGAGGCCAAGTTTTTGAGCTGCAAGCGTCAGATCTGGAAATTCGAATGCCAGGCTTCGGTCGACGGCAAGCCAGTCTGCTCGGCTGAAATCATCTGCGCGGAACGCAAGCTATGAGTTTGATTGACCCTCGCGCAATCATCGATCCGTTGGCCGTTCTGGCTGACGGCGTCGAGGTCGGCCCGTGGTCGATCGTCGGCGCCGGTGTGGAAATCGGCGAGGGTACCGTGATCGGGCCCCATGTAATCCTCAAAGGCCCGACCCGCATCGGTAAGCACAATCGCATCTACCAGTTTTCTTCGGTAGGCGAGGACACGCCCGATCTGAAATACAAAGGTGAAGAAACCCGTCTGGTGATTGGTGACCATAACGTCATCCGCGAAGGCGTGACCATTCACCGTGGCACCGTTCAGGATCGTTCGGAAACGACACTGGGCGACCACAACCTGATCATGGCTTATGCCCACATCGGTCACGACAGCGTCATCGGCAACAACTGTATTCTGGTCAACAACACCGCGTTGGCTGGCCATGTGCATGTTGATGACTGGGCGATCCTCTCCGGTTTCACCCTCGTACATCAGTATTGCCACATCGGCGCCCACAGCTTTTCCGGCATGGGCACGGCGATCGGCAAGGACGTTCCGGCGTTCGTGACGGTATTCGGCAACCCGGCGGAAGCACGCAGCATGAACTTCGAAGGCATGCGCCGTCGTGGGTTCAGCGAAGACGCGATCCACACCCTGCGTCGCGCCTACAAAACCGTGTACCGCCAAGGCCTGACGGTCGAGCAGGCACTGGCTGAGCTGGCTGAACCGGCGGCGCAGTTCCCGGAAGTTGCGATTTTCCGCGACTCGATCCAGTCGTCGACTCGCGGCATCACTCGCTGATCATGGCCAATCTGCGTATTGCGCTGGTGGCGGGTGAGGCTTCCGGCGACATTCTCGGCGCCGGTCTGATGCGCGCCCTCAAGGCACAGCATCCGGCGGTCGAGTTCATCGGCGTCGGTGGCCCGTTGATGCAGGCCGAAGGCCTGACTTCCTACTTTCCCATGGAACGCTTGTCGGTCATGGGCTTGGTAGAAGTGCTCGGGCGTCTGCGTGAGTTGCTCAAGCGCCGCAAGGAGCTGATCGCCACGCTGATCGCCGAGAAACCGGATGTGTTCATCGGCATCGATGCCCCGGATTTCAACCTCAATATCGAACTGAAGCTGCGTCAGGCCGGGATCAAAACCGTGCATTACGTCAGCCCGTCGGTGTGGGCATGGCGGCAGAAGCGCGTGTTGAAGATTCGCGAAGGCTGCGATCTGATGCTGACGCTGCTACCGTTCGAAGCGAAATTCTACGAAGAGAAGGGCGTGCCGGTGCGGTTCGTCGGCCACACGCTGGCCGATGCCATTCCGCTGGAGGCTGATCGTGCTGCCGCGCGTGCCGAGTTGGGCCTGCCCGACGGCCCGCTGGTGGCGTTGATGCCCGGCAGCCGTGGCGGCGAAGTTTCACGGCTAGGTGCGTTGTTCCTCGATACCGCCGAACGTCTGCGTGCCATGCGCCCGGGTGTGCGTTTCGTCATTCCTTGCGCCAACGCCGAGCGCCGCGCGCAGCTCGAAGAGTTGCTCGCCGGCCGCGATCTGCCAGTGACCTTGCTCGACGGCAAATCCCATCTGGCCCTGGCCGCGTGCAACGCCGTGTTGATCGCTTCCGGTACCGCGACCCTTGAAGCGCTGCTGTACAAGCGGCCGATGGTGGTCGCCTATCGCTTGGCACCGCTGACGTACTGGATTCTCAAGCGCATGGTCAAAAGCCCGTACGTGTCTTTGCCGAACCTGCTCGCCCAGCGTCTGCTGGTGCCAGAATTGTTGCAGGATGATGCGACGGTCGAAGCACTGGCCCAGACTTTGTCGCCGCTGATCGAAGGCGGTGAAGAACAGACGCGCGGTTTCGACGAGATCCACCGCACGCTACGCCGGGATGCCTCCAATCAGGCGGCGGACGCCGTCCTTAACCTGATCGGTCAAAAACAATGAGCAAGACAAGCATGCAGATGGGCCTGGATTTCACCCTGGTCGCCGAAGTCGAAGAACTGGTGGCCGGTGTCGACGAAGTCGGTCGCGGCCCGTTGTGCGGTGCAGTGGTGACGGCAGCGGTGATCCTCGATCCGAACCGGCCGATCCTCGGCCTCAACGATTCGAAGAAACTCACCGAAGCCAAGCGCGAAAAGCTCTACGACGAGATCATCGAGAAGTCGCTGAGCTGGTGCATTGCCCGCGCCGAAGTCGAAGAAATCGACGAACTGAACATCCTTCACGCGACCATGCTCGCCATGCAGCGCGCGGTCGCCGGCCTGCATATTCAGCCGAAACTGGCGATGATCGACGGCAACCGCTGCCCACACTTGCCGATGCGCGCTGAAGCGGTGGTGCAGGGCGACGGTAAGGTGCCGGCCATTGCTGCCGCGTCGATTCTGGCCAAGGTCAGTCGTGACCGTGAAATGGCTGCGTTTGAATTGATCTACCCGGGTTACGGCATCGGCGGGCATAAAGGCTACCCGACGCCCGTTCATCTGGAAGCCTTGGTACGTCTGGGCCCGACGCCGATTCATCGGCGCTCGTTTGCCCCGGTGCGTCTGGCTTACGAAGCGCTGGAAGGCCTGACGCAGGTTTAGTCGCAAGGCTGATGTTTTGTTCGAGGCCCGGTACAATCCGGGCCTTGTTGTCTCTATGTAACTGGACAGGATCACTATGCCGGCTTCATTCGTTCATCTACGCCTGCACACTGAATACTCGCTGGTCGACGGGCTGGTGCGGATCAAGCCGCTGGTCAAGGCGCTGACCGCCATGAACATGCCGGCGGTCGCGGTCACCGACCAGAACAACATGTGCTCCCTGGTCAAATTCTATAAAAACACCATGGGCGCCGGCATCAAGCCGATCTGCGGCGCCGACCTGTGGCTGTCGAACAAAGACCCGGACGCACCGCTGAGCCGGCTCAGCCTGTTGGTGATGAACGCCAAGGGCTATCGCAACCTCACCGAGTTGATCTCGCGCGGCTTCATTGAAGGCCAGCGCAACGGCATGATCATCATCGAGCGTGAGTGGGTCGCTGAAGCCAACGAAGGCCTGATCATGTTGTCCGCCGCCAAAGAAGGCGAGATCGGCATGGCCCTGATCAGTGGCAACCCGGCTGAAGCCGAGGCCCTGACGCGCGAGTGGATGACGGTGTTCCCGGATCGCTTCTATCTGGAAATCCAGCGCACCAACCGTCCCAACGATGAAGAACAATTGCACGGCGCCGTGGCGCTGGCCGACAAACTCGGCGCGCCGCTGGTGGCGAGCAACGATGTGCGCTTCATCAAGCAGGAAGACTTTGCCGCCCACGAAACCCGCGTGTGCATCGGTGAGGGCCGCGCCCTCGACGACCCGCGTCGTTCGAAGAATTACAGCGATCAGCAATACCTGAAAAGCGCCGAGGAGATGATCGAGCTGTTCAGCGATATTCCCGACGCGATTGAAAACACCGTCGAGATCGCCAAGCGCTGCAACATCGACGTGAAACTGGGCACGCACTTCCTGCCCAACTTCCCGATCCCCGATGGCATGACCATCGACGAATATTTCCGCAAAGTCTCCTTCGACGGTCTCGAAGAGCGATTGGCGGTGCTGCTGCCCAAGGACACCACCGAAGACTACGAAGCCAAGCGTCAGGTCTATGTTGATCGCTTGAATTTCGAGCTGGATATCATCATCCAGATGGGCTTCCCCGGTTACTTCCTGATCGTTATGGACTTTATCCAGTGGGCCAAGAGCAACGGCGTGCCGGTAGGCCCTGGCCGTGGATCGGGTGCCGGTTCGCTGGTGGCCTACGTGCAGAAGATCACCGACCTCGACCCGCTGGAATACGACCTGCTGTTCGAACGTTTCCTTAACCCGGAACGGGTATCGATGCCCGACTTCGACGTCGACTTCTGCATGGACGGTCGTGACCGCGTGATCGACTACGTGGCCGAGAAATACGGGCGCAACGCGGTAAGCCAGATCATCACTTTCGGTTCCATGGCCGCCAAGGCTGTGGTGCGCGACGTGGCGCGGGTGCAGGGCAAGTCCTACGGTTTGGCGGATCGTCTGTCGAAGATGATTCCGTTCGAAGTCGGCATGACCCTGGAAAAAGCCTACGAGCAGGAAGAAATCCTCCGTGACTTCATCAAGGTCGATGAAGAGGCCGCCGAAATCTGGGAGATGGCGCGCAAGCTCGAAGGCGTGGTGCGTAACGTCGGTAAACACGCCGGTGGTGTGGTTATCGCGCCGACCAAACTGACCGACTTCTCGCCGATCTATTGCGACGAGGCTGGTGACGGTCTGGTAACCCAGTTCGACAAGGACGACGTTGAAGCCGCCGGTCTGGTGAAGTTCGACTTCCTTGGTCTGCGGACGCTGACGGTCATCGACTGGGCGCTGAAGACCATCAACCGCGACCGCGCCAAGGTCGACGAGCCGCCGCTGGACATCGCGTTCATTCCGCTCGACGACAAACCGACTTACACGCTGTTGCAAAAAGCTGAAACCACCGCGGTGTTCCAGCTTGAGTCGCGAGGCATGAAAGAGCTGATCAAAAAGCTCAAGCCCGACTGCCTGGAAGACTTGATCGCACTGGTGGCCCTGTTCCGTCCGGGCCCGCTGCAGTCCGGCATGGTTGATGACTTTATCAACCGTAAGCACGGTCGCGCCGAGCTGGCGTATCCGCACTCCGACTATCAATACGAAGGCCTCAAGCCGGTATTGGCGCCGACGTACGGCATCATCCTGTATCAAGAACAGGTGATGCAGATTGCCCAGGTCATGGCCGGTTACACCCTCGGCGGTGCGGACATGCTCCGTCGGGCGATGGGTAAGAAAAAGCCCGAAGAAATGGCCAAGCAGCGCGGCGGTTTTATTGAAGGTTGCAAGACCAACAATATCGAAGCCGACCTTGCCGGTAACATTTTCGACCTGGTGGAAAAATTCGCCGGTTACGGCTTCAACAAGTCTCACTCGGCTGCTTACGGTCTGGTTTCGTACCAGACGGCCTGGCTGAAGACCCACTACCCGGCGCCGTTCATGGCCGCGGTACTGTCGGCGGACATGCACAACACCGACAAGGTCGTGACCTTGATCGAAGAAATTCGCACCATGAAGCTGCGTCTCGACGCGCCGGATGTGAATACCTCGGAATTCAAGTTCACGGTGAACGACGAAGGCCGCATCATTTATGGCCTCGGCGCGATCAAGGGTGTGGGCGAGGGGCCGGTCGAGGCGATCACTGAGGCGCGTGAGGACGGGCCGTTCAAGGATCTGTTCGATTTCTGCGCCCGCGTCGACCTCAAGCGCATCAACAAGCGCACCCTCGACGGTTTGATCCGCAGCGGTGCGCTGGATCGTCTCGGCCCGTTCTTCCATGAAGAGCAAAAGGCTTATCAGGCCAACATCGACCGCAACCGCGCGGTGCTGCTGGCGGCGATGGAAGAAGCGATCAAATCCGCCGAGCAGACGGCGCGCACCCACGACAGCGGTCACGCCGACCTGTTTGGCGGCTTGTTCGTCGAGGAAGACGCCGACGTTTACGCGGTGCATCGCAAGGCCAAGGAGCTGACCCTCAAGGAACGCCTCAAGGGTGAAAAAGACACCCTGGGCCTGTACCTGACTGGTCACCCGATCGACGAGTATGAAGGCGAGATCCGCCGGTTCGCCCGTCAGCGCATCATCGACCTAAAACCGGCGCGCGACACGCAGACCGTGGCCGGGATGATCATTGCCCTGCGCGTGATGAAGAACAAAAAGGGCGACAAGATGGGCTTCATCACCCTCGACGACCGCTCCGGGCGCATCGAGGCGTCGCTGTTCGCCGATGCGTTCCACTCCGCGCAGTCGCTGTTGCAGACGGACGCGATGGTGGTGGTCGAAGGCGAGGTCAGCAACGATGACTTCTCCGGCGGCCTGCGCCTGCGGGTCAAGCGCGTGATGAGCATGGAAGATGCGCGTACCAACCTCGCCGAGAGCCTGCGCCTGAAGCTGCAAACCCAGGATCTGAAAGGCGATCAGCTACGCTGGTTGGGTGATTTGCTCAAGCGCCATCGCGGCGCGTGCCCGGTGACCATGGAGTACACCAGCCCCGATGCGAAGACCTTGCTGCAGTTTGGCGAGACGTGGCGAATCGACCCGGCGGATGCGTTGATTCAGGCTCTGCGTGACCAGTTCGGGCGAGACAACGTCTTCCTCCAATACCGTTGACCGGCGAGTGCCATCATTGCACTTGCCCGAAACCTGAATTTTTAATCTCGACCTCAGCGCGCCTCTCCCTTAAGGTAGGGCGCGAATAGACAACCGGCCGGCCCAAGCTTATTTGGGACTCGACCCAAGACGGACGCCTATGAACCCGAATTTTCTAGATTTCGAACAGCCGATCGCCGACCTGCAAGCCAAGATCGAAGAGTTGCGCTTGGTCGGTAATGACAATTCGCTGAATATCGGCGATGAGATCTCCCGCCTGCAGGACAAGAGCAAAACGCTGACCGAGGACATCTTCGGCAAGCTGACCAGCTGGCAGATCGCACGCCTGGCGCGTCACCCGAAACGCCCGTACACCCTCGATTACATCGAGCACATCTTCACCGAGTTCGACGAGCTGCACGGCGACCGTCACTTCTCTGACGACGCCGCCATCGTTGGCGGTATCGCCCGTCTGGAAGACCAGCCGGTGATGATCATCGGTCACCAGAAAGGCCGCGAAGTGCGCGAGAAGGTTCGCCGCAACTTCGGCATGCCGCGTCCGGAAGGCTACCGCAAGGCGTGCCGTCTGATGGAGATGGCCGAGCGTTTCAAAATGCCGATCCTGACCTTCATCGACACCCCGGGCGCTTACCCTGGGATCGACGCTGAAGAGCGCAACCAGAGTGAAGCGATCGCCTGGAACCTGCGTGTGATGTCGCGCCTGAAAACCCCGATCATCGCCACCGTTATCGGTGAAGGTGGTTCCGGCGGTGCTCTGGCGATTGGCGTCTGCGATCAGTTGAACATGCTGCAGTACTCGACCTACGCGGTGATCTCGCCGGAAGGTTGCGCATCGATTCTGTGGAAAACCGCCGAAAAAGCGCCGGATGCTGCTGAAGCGATGGGCATCACCGCTGAGCGTCTGAAAGGCCTGGGCATTGTCGACAAGGTGATTGGCGAGCCTCTGGGCGGCGCGCACCGTGATCCGGCGACTGCCGCTGCTTCGATTCGTGCCGAGCTGAGTTCGCAACTGGCGATGCTGAAGAAGTTCGATAACGAAGCGCTGTTGAAGCGCCGTTATGATCGACTGATGAGCTACGGCCTCTAAGTCGAACGCAATACCCCTGTAGGAGTGAGCCTGCTCGCGATGAGGGCGTAACATTCAACCAATGTGTTGGCTGTCACACCGCTATCGCGAGCAGGCTCACTCCTACATTTGTTTTGGGGCAAAGAGTTGAATATGCGCCAGTCCATGATTGATTTGCCTTCCCGGCTTCTGCTGAACCTTGAGCCTTGGCGCAATGCCGCTCATTGGCGTATCGCCTTCTCTGGTGGTCTTGATTCCACCGTCCTGCTTCATCTGCTGGCCTCTCTGGCAAAATCCGATTCCCTCCCGCCGCTAAGCGCTGTCCATATCCATCACGGCCTTCAGGCTGCGGCTGATGCGTGGCCGCAACATTGCCAAGCCGTTTGCGATGCGCTGGGTGTTCCGTTGCTGATCGAGCGGGTTACGGTGCAACCGGGTGCGAGTCTGGAGCGAGCAGCACGGGATGCGCGTTACGCGGTGTTCAGTTCGCTGACGCAGACCAATGATGTGTTGCTGACCGGGCAGCATCGCGATGATCAGGCTGAGACGCTGTTATTTCGCCTGTTGCGCGGCGCCGGTGTACGCGGATTGTCCGCGATGCCGGCGCAGCGGCCAGTGGGGCAGGGCAAGCTGGTTCGGCCGC
Organism: Pseudomonas sp. NPDC088429; assembly: GCF_044753305.1. Classification (NCBI taxonomy): domain Bacteria; kingdom Pseudomonadati; phylum Pseudomonadota; class Gammaproteobacteria; order Pseudomonadales; family Pseudomonadaceae; genus Pseudomonas; species Pseudomonas sp. NPDC088429. The sequence goes on from NZ_JBIVMX010000092.1 coordinate 12,269, forward strand.
TGCTGGACATCTCCCGCGCCGAGCTGGAAGCGTACGCACAGGCTCATCAATTGAACTGGATCGAAGACCCGTCCAATCAAGATCGGCAATTCTCGCGCAACTATCTGCGCCATCAAGTCATGCCGCTGCTGACCGGGCGCTGGCCGCAAGCGCAGGCGAGCATGGCCCGCAGCGCGGCGCATCTGCGTGAGGCGCAGGGGCTGCTCGATGAACTGGCGCAGATCGATCTGGCGCAGGCGAACACCCCGCACGATTTCGAATGGCTGGGTTTGCCGTCGCTGGAACTGGCGCCACTCGCCGCCCTGTCCGCCGCGCGCCAACGCAACGCGATCAGTCATTGGCTCGAAGCCTTCACCCAACTGCCGGATAGCGACCATTGGTCGGGTTGGACGGATCTGTGCGAAGCGGCTTCCGATGCTTCGCCTATCTGGCGTCTGGCCAATGGCGAACTGCATCGCAGCGCCGGACGTGTGTGGTGGCTCAGCGGCCACTGGTTGCGCACGCCGATGATCGGCGCCGACTGGCAAGCGCCGTCTTCACCGCTACGCTTGGCCGATAACGGCCGTGTCATGTTCGCTGGGCATACTCCTTGCGGATCATTGCGTATCGCCTATCGTCAGGGCGGCGAAGTGATGCATTTGGCGGATCGCGGTCATCGCGATCTCAAACGCCTGCTCAATGAGCGCGCGGTGCCGGGTTTTGTGCGTGGCAGATTGCCGCTGCTGTTTCGCGGTGACGAATTGCTCGCGGTGGCGAACCTGCCGGGGCTTGATGGCAATGGGCAGGACGGCTGGAAATTGCATTGGCAGCCAACAGGCGAAGATCTGGGTTTGAGCTGAAAGGAGCATTCCGGTAGACTACGCTCCCTTCTTGATACAACTTCTGTGGATTCGCCTGAATTGCAGGAGTTGCCGATTACCAAGCAGTCTTTGCTGGGCGATTCCAAAAAATGTGTAGCGAGCAACGTACCGGTGTTTCATCTGCCGGTCTGTCCCAACGCGGCGGTTTTTTTGAAAGGTGCACTGTGATTAATGCAGGTGATCGGGGGCTTCGGCCTTCCTTCGCTTCCCCCGGCGGCTCGGACCGCTTTAACGCAGA
>NZ_JBIVMX010000093.1:0-12796 GCF_044753305.1 Pseudomonas sp. NPDC088429
AGCCGGAAGTTCTGCACGGAGAACATGGCTTTCTTCATCTCACCGGCGTAACGCATGCCGGCGATCAGCACTTTTTTCTGTGCGAAGTTGAGGATCACGCAACCGTCGGAGTTGGTGCCGTCACGCTCAGGCACGCACTCGAAGTTGGCCACGTTGAGCACTTGCCACTCTTCACGACCGGCCGGGTTGTACTGGGCCGGGTTGATGAACAGGCAACGACCGAACAGATTCTGCCAGGCAGTCTGGGTGGTCATTTTCACGGCCAGGTAGTGATCTTCAGCTGCGCCTACATGCACGTGGGAAACGAAGTGCTCTTGCGCGTTGTTGAACGCCTCGACACGAGCCCACAGCGCGTCGAACTTGTCGGCCGGGAACTTGCGGTTGATCGGGCCCCAGGCGATAGCAGCCTGGGTGGAAGGCTCTTCAACGATGAAACGGTCAACAGGCGAACGACCGGTGCGGTGACCGGTGCGAACAACCAGAGCGCCGGTATCGGCAAGCTCGCCCTCACCGCGATTCAAGGCTTCTTTTACCAGATCATCGACACTCAGATCGGTGTACACGGCGTTATTGGCTTGCGTCATGAGATTCCCCGTCGGCCAGTGGCCGAGTGTGCTCCAAACGTTTTGTAGTAGAAAGTCGTGCACTACTACCGCGACAAAAAGTGGGCCGGATTATGCCAGAAACGCCCAAAAAGAGTAGGGCCCTCCCGTCGTAACGGCGTAATTGCGCGTTTGAGCAGTGAATTTACCTGCGCTGAACCGTTTTAGTGCCGGGTGTCGGATGGCGTGTCGACACCTGCGCCAGCGAACAATTGAGCGATATCAGCTGCATCGAACAGGTAGCGCTCGTTGCAAAACTGGCAATCGATCTCGACGGTGCCACCCTGTTCGGCGACCAGGGCTTGCGCATCTTCCAGACCCAGACTCACCAGCGCATTGCCCGAACGATCCCGCGAGCAACTGCAACGGAAGCGCAGATTCTGCACATCGAACAGACGCACCTGCTCTTCGTGATAGAGACGATGCAGCACGGTTTCGTTGTCCAGGCTGAGCAATTCATCGGCGGTCAGGGTGGTGGCCAGCGCGGTGATGTGCTGCCAACTGGCGGCGCGATCTTCTTCGTCTTTCAGACGATCGGCCGGCAATTGCTGCAGCAGCAAACCACGGGCGCGACGACCGTCGGCGAACAGCTTGAAGCGCGTACCGACCTGTTGCGACATGACGAAATAGTTGGTGAAGCAATCGGACAGGGTTTCGCCGTCGAGGTCGACAATGCCCTGGTAGCGCTGGCCGACAGTCGGGTCGACGGTCAGGGCCAGAACACCGTTCGGCATCAGGTCGGCGAGGGTTGCGTCCGGGGCGATCTGATCGGCGTGATAACGCGCCAGACCACGGATGTCGCGGTCGCTGGAGCACTCGATCATCAGCATCGGAATCGGGCCTTCGGAACGCGCCTGCAGAATCAGCAGTCCATCGAACTTGAGGGTGCCCACCAGCAACGAGGCGGCGGCCATCAGCTCGCCCAGCAATTGCGCAACCGGCTCCGGGTACGGGTGCTTGGCGAGGACTTCGGCGTAGCTGCGCTCAAGCGCGACCAGTTCGCCACGGGTGTCGCTGTCATCAAAGATGAAGCGTTGGGTGAAATCGGTATCCGGTAGGTCGGTCATAGGTCTGGGTATCTGAAAGTGGTGACAAAATGGTTACAAGACGTGAAAATTTGCGCTTCTTGGCACCCCTTTTGGTGCCGACTGCTCTGCCATGGGAGGCATTTTATGAACAATCCGGGTTTGTTCCAATCAAGGTGGAACCTCGGCCGGCTGGTTCTGTGCAACGTGGTGCCATTAGCACTACTGGCTTTCTGGTTATGGCCTACGGGCAACGCGCTGTGTGTGATTTTCGACGAGTGGCTGTTTCGCTCACTCAATACACCGCTGGCCAGCAACCCCATATGGCTCCACATCTGGGCAATTGCAAGTATGCGTCCGTTCGACATCGTCGTTGGCCTGATCCTGCTGACGCTGCTGATCAAGGGTGACTGGGTGTTCAAGGCGATTGACGTGCGCCGGGCTTTTTTCGGTTTTCTGTCAATTCTGTTGTTGATGGTGGTGATTCGCGCACTGTTTTCCAAGTTCGCCGACTCAATGGATTGGCAGCACAGCAGCCCGTCGATGGTGCTTGAGGGCGCCGTGCACATCAGCGACTACTTCCCGGATCTGGAAAAAACCTGGGAAATTAAAGATCGCTCCAGCCAGAGTTTCCCCGGTGATCACGCCTCGGTGTTGTTGATCTGGGCGCTGTTCATGGGCGTGTTCAGCCGTACGGTCGGGCAATTTTTGACGGTGTGGGGTTTGGCGGTGCTGTTCATGTTGCCGCGACTGGTGGCTGGTGCGCATTGGGGCCAGGACGATTACATCGGTGGGGTTTTGCTGGCGGTGTGGGCGTTGGGCTGGGGTTATTACACGCCGTTCGCGTATCACGCTGCGAACTTCTGGCTGAAGGTGACGGCGCCGGTTTTTGCGCTGCTGGGCAAGTTGCCGGTGGTTTCGCGGATGAGTGTGGTGCGTAGCGCCTGATACCGCGTAGCCTTTGGCGAGTGCTGCGCCCTCGATTCGCGAGCAGGCTCGCTCCCACAATTGACCGCATTCCTTCCGTTGAAATGCAATCCAATGTGGGAGCGAGCCTGCTCGCGAAGAGGCCAGCACCGATAACGCAGAAATGTCTGTTACTCGTCGTGGCTGCTGCCACGAAACTTGAACAAATCCCGCCGCTGTTTCTTGCTCGGTTTGCCATCGGTGCTCATGCCCAACGCGCCAGCCTTGCGCATCGCCGCAGCCGCCTCACGCTTGGCAACACTCTCGGCAGTCTCCGCGTACAAGGTCTGCGCCTCGGGCGCACCGCGGCGCACGATCGACAGCGCCTCGACCTTCACCGTGCGCACTTCGAACCCCATACGAATCTCGAACTCATCGCCAATGCGTGGCTCTTTGCCAGGCTTGCAGCGCTCGCCCCGACAATGCACCTTGCCACTCTCAATGGCGGCTTTGGCCAACGCGCGAGTCTTGTAGAAACGTGCGGCCCACAGCCACTTGTCGAGACGAACCTTGTCGTCCTCTTCCTGTTTTTGCGCCATATGAATTCCTCGGTCAGCCAGTAGTCGGAACTGTACTACCGTTTCTGTCGGGCGCAACAACCCGGCCCTCCAGATAGACTGTGATCCAGGCCGGTTCATCGGCACGGAGAGATCGAGTGACAAAATTTCCATCTTCATTAACTTCGCCCAAGGCCGGTTGCCAAGGCTGCCAGCAAAGCGAGCCGCTGGGCTTCGAGTTTGCCTTCGCCTATCAACCTATTGTGGATCTGCGCGATCAGTCGATTTTCGCCCACGAAGCGCTGGTTCGGGGTGTGGCCGGTGAAGGCGCGTTCACCGTGTTGGATCAAGTTACAGAAGACAACCGCTACCGTTTCGACCAGCTCTGCCGCACCCGCGCCATCGAAGGCGCGGCCACTCTAAATATGCAGACACACTTGTCGATCAACTTCATGCCCAACGCGGTCTATCGTCCAGAGTTATGCATTCGCAGCACTCTGGAGGCGGCAAAAAAACACAATTTCCCGATCGACCGATTGATTTTCGAAACCCTGGAAAGCGAGCACGTAGATAACTATCGCCATTTGACCAATATTCTGCGTGAATACCGCGAATTCGGCTTCAAGACCGCCATCGATGACTTCGGTGCCGGTTATTCGGGGCTCAATCTGCTGGCTGATTTCCAACCGGATCTGATCAAACTCGACATGGCGCTGATCCGCGATGTCGATCGCGACCGTGTTCGTCAGGCGATTGTTCGGGGGATTGTCACAATCTGTGCGGAGTTGGACGTTACAGTCATTGCCGAAGGCATTGAGAGCGCCGGTGAACGGGATTTCCTGGCGGACTGTGGAATATTTCTGATGCAAGGCTACTGGTTCGCCAGACCTGCATTCAAAGCGTTGGCCCAGGTAGCACCTGAGGCCTGGACGCGTTAATCGTTGGTTTTTATCTATTGAAGACATTTGACCATTTGACCGTTGTCGGTCTGCGCGAGTGGGTGGCGCTCCCGGATTTGGGAGTCGCGGGCCTGCGGGCGAAAATCGACACCGGGGCCAGCACCTCCAGTCTGCACGCCACCGATATCGAACCGTTCGAACGCGACGGCGAGAAATGGGTGCGTTTCACCGCGCACCTGGGCACGGTGGTGCAGTTACGTCACCGCCGCTGCGAAGCGCCGCTGGTGACGCGCAAAACTATTAAAAGCTCCAACGGCCATGCGCAGGTGCGCTACGTGATCAGCACCACCCTGGCCTTGGGCGATCGGGTCTGGCCGGTCGAGTTCACCCTCGCCTGCCGCAAGTCCATGCGTTATCGCCTGTTACTCGGTTCCAAAGCCCTGATCGACGGCCAGTTAGTCGTCAATCCGGGTATCAAATATGTACAAGACAAGCCGGTGTTCCCGGTATCTACCTCCTCCACAGGTGTTGCATGAAGATCGCTGTGCTGTCGCGGAACCCGCGTCTGTATTCCACCCGCCGTCTGGTCGAAGCCGGAACCGAGCGCGGGCATGAAATGGTAGTGATCGACACGTTGCGCGCCTACATGAACATCGCCAGCCACAAGCCGCAGATCCACTATCGCGGCAAACCGCTGGAAGGTTTCGACGCGGTGATTCCGCGGATCGGTGCGTCGGTGACGTTCTATGGCTGCGCCGTGTTGCGTCAGTTTGAAATGATGGGGGTATTCCCGCTCAACGAATCGGTGGCGATTGCCCGTTCCCGGGACAAGTTGCGTTCGCTACAACTACTGTCGCGGCGCGGCATCGGTCTGCCGGTCACCGGGTTTGCTCACTCGCCGGACGACATTCCCGATTTGATCGACATGGTCAACGGCGCGCCGCTGGTGATCAAAGTGCTGGAAGGCACCCAGGGCATCGGTGTGGTGCTGTGTGAAACCGCGACTGCCGCGGAATCGGTGATCGAGGCGTTCATGGGCCTGAAGCAGAACATCATGGTGCAGGAGTACATCAAGGAAGCGGGCGGCGCGGATATTCGTTGCTTCGTGGTCGGCGACAAGGTGATCGCGGCGATGAAGCGTCAGGCGAAACCGGGTGAGTTCCGTTCCAATCTGCACCGTGGCGGCAGTGCGAGCCTGATCAAGATCACGCCGGAAGAGCGCATGACCGCGTTGCGTGCGGCGAAGGTCATGGGCCTGGCGGTGGCGGGTGTGGATATTCTGCGTTCCAATCACGGGCCGCTGGTGATGGAAGTGAACTCGTCGCCGGGGCTGGAAGGGATTGAGACCACTACCGGGAAGAATGTGGCGGGGATCATCATTGAGCATCTGGAAAAAAATGGTGGGCCGAATATGACGCGCACCAAAGGCAAGGGCTAGAGCGAAGAGCAAGAGCCCCTCACCCTAACCCTCTCCCGAAGGGAGAGGGGACTGATTGGGGGATATTGGAAAACTCCGCCGACATGATCGATCTTTACCGAATCCATAATCGACTCGGAATTTCAGGTCGATGTATGACGCCAGACACCTCGGTCGGCTCCCTCTCCCTCTGGGAGAGGGCTGGGGTGAGGGTTTTATGTTTTAAACGGCATCCCGCGGCAACATCAACCCCAGCGGCAACCTGACTCGCGCTTCCAATCCACCCCCGGACCGATTGCGCAGCTCAACATTTCCGCCATGCATCGAAGCAATCCGCTTCACAATCGCCAGACCCAAGCCAGTACCCTTCCCGCCCCGAGCACGATCGCCGCGAGTAAACGGATTAAAGATCGCCTCGAGCTCTGAAGGATCAATCCCCGCCCCTCGATCCATCACGCTCAGCACCACATACGGCGCGCTGACATCACCGCTCACATAAGCCGCAACTTCAACACTGCTGCCGGCATGATTCAGGGCGTTGCCGATCAGGTTGTTCAGTAGTCGTTTCATCGACACCCGACGCAGCGGAAACGGCTGAATCGGCTCCAGACGCAAACGGACTTTCTCTTCATTCTGGTTGTAAGGCGCTGCCACCTCACGCACCAGATCGCTGAGATCGACCTCCTCCACCGATTCATCACGACCATCACGAATAAATGCGAGGAACTGGTCGAGAATCGCGTCCATGTCTTCGATGTCACGCACCATGTCGTCGGTCAGGTCGTTGCGATCGCCCATCAACTCCAGTGACAACCGCAGACGCGTCAACGGTGTGCGCAAATCGTGGGAAACCCCCGCCAGCATGAGCTCGCGCTCGCGTCCGGCCTGCTCGACGTCTTCGGCCATCTGGTTGAACGCGCGATACACCTCGGTCATTTCGCTCGGCGTATCGCTGATCGGCAGACGCACACTGCGGCCCTGACCGAGTTGACGCGCGGCAAACACCAGACGTTTCAACGGCTGATTGAGCTGACTGACGAAAATCCACGCCGACGCCGTCGACAGCAGTCCGATGGCGAGGAACCAGCCGAGCACGTTCCAGATTTTCTGGCCGCGCAAGGGGTGCGGGTACAGCGGTACTTTCAGCCAGCCATCACCGAGGCTCGGCGCGCGAACCCACAGCGCCGGCGGCGAATGCATGCGCAAGCGCACTTCGGTGTCGGCTCCCAGCTCCGCCTGCATCTGCCGCTGATAGATTTCGCTGTACGGCCAATGCTGTTCGCCTTCCGGCACGCCAGCGCCAACCACGCGGATCAGGGTCGCGGCATCGGCAATCTTCGCGCGGTTTTCTTCGTCGGCGGCCCAATAAGCGCGCAGCGTCAGGGCGACGCCGTGGCTGTATTGACGATCCACCAGCACGTCCTCGTTCATCAATAGATAAACCAGGGTCAGCGCTTTGGAAAACAGCACGACGATAAGCACCAGCCAGAGGGTGCGGGAGAAAAAACTTTGGGGGAACCAGACGGGGGTTTTCATGAATAACCGCTACACACTTGCAGGAGCGAGCAATGCTCGCATATTGCGGATTGCGAGTCTGCGGGCCGGGTCATTCAACCCGGGCCCGACAGACCCGCTCCTACAAATCGCCGATCACTTGGTGGCGGCGCCATCCGGTACGAACACGTAGCCCACGCCCCAGACAGTCTGGATGTAGCGCGGCTTGGATGGATCGGGTTCGATCATCCGGCGCAGACGCGAGATCTGTACGTCGATGGAACGCTCGAGGGCATCCCACTCGCGGCCACGGGCCAGGTTCATCAGCTTGTCGCGGGTCAGTGGCTGACGCGCGTTCATCACCAGAGCCTTGAGTACCGCAAACTCACCGGTGGTGAGCATGTGCACTTCGTCGCCGCGCTTCAGTTCGCGGGTGGCCAGCGACAACACGTAATCACCGAAGGTGACGTTTTCGTCTTCGCTGCCCGGCGCGCCCGGCACCGGAGCGGCCTGACGGCGCAGAACGGCTTTGACCCGGGCCATCAGCTCGTCCGGGTTGAACGGCTTGGCCAGATAGTCATCGGCGCCCAGTTCCAGGCCCTTGATGCGGCTGATCTCATCGCCCTTGGCGGTGAGCATGATGATCGGAATCTGATTGTTCGCGGCGCGCAGGCGGCGGCAAGCGGTCAGGCCGTCTTCACCCGGCAGCATCAGGTCGAGTACGACCAGATTGAACACTTCACGCGACAACAGACGATCCATCTGTTCAGTGTTCGGAACGGTACGGGCGCGGTAGCCCTTGCTGACGAAGAAACGTTCCAGCAGGCTGCTCAGCCCCGGATCGTCATCAACGATAAGAATTTTTTCGCCTTCAGCAGTTTGTGCAGTGCTGCTCATTAGATGCTCCTTTTAGCTCGGCGCGCATTATGGCGTAGCTGCCGTTATACGCACCGTGTGCATTGTTAGCAGATTTTTCCTTCACTGCCAGAAAACCGGGGTTTATGCCTACAGACTGCAACACCCCCGAATGGCAGAACGCTGGTTATAATGCGCGGCGTTTTGTGCCAGGCAACGTCTGAATCGTTACCGCAGGTGATCGCCGGTTTTTTTCATGGCAACCGCAGTAATTGTTCGATTTCACGGGTCAATGGGGTGCCTTTTGACCCAGGCAGCGGCCATCTTCATGCCGCTCAACCAGACTCCGGGCCTTTATTTTCGCGCCTGCGAGCCTGCTTTCACAATATGTCAGGTGGTTTTATGGACAGCATCAACAGCCGCATCGCCGAGGAACTCGGCGTACGCCCACAACAGGTCGAAGCGGCCGTCGCGCTACTCGATGAAGGCTCAACCGTTCCCTTCATCGCCCGTTACCGGAAAGAAGTCACCGGCAGCCTCGATGACACCCAGTTGCGTCACCTGGAAGAGCGCCTGCGCTACCTGCGAGAACTCGACGAACGGCGCATCAGCATCCTCGCCAGCATCGAAGAGCAAGGCAAACTCACCCCGCAACTTGAGCGCGACATCAAGCTTGCCGACACCAAAACCCGCCTCGAAGACTTGTACTTGCCGTACAAGCAGAAGCGCCGCACCAAGGGCCAGATCGCCCTGGAAGCCGGCCTCGGCGACCTCGCGGATGGTCTGTTCAACGACCCGAACCTGGCCCCGGAAACCGAAGCCGCACGCTTCGTCGATGCCGAAAAAGGCGTAGCCGATGTCAAGGCTGCCCTCGAAGGCGCCAAATACATCCTCATGGAGCGTTTCGCCGAAGACGCCAGCTTGCTGGAAAAACTGCGTAATTACCTGAAACAGGAAGCCACCCTCAGTGCCCGCGTTATCGCTGGCAAAGAAGAGGAAGGCGCCAAGTTCCGCGACTACTTCGAACACGACGAACCACTGAAAAGCATGCCGTCGCACCGCGCGCTCGCCATTTTCCGAGGCCGCAACGAAGGCATTCTCAGTTCTGCGCTGAAAGTCGGCGACGAGCTGCCGGGCACCATGCACCCGTGCGAAGGCATGATCGGCCAGCAATTCAACATCCAGAACCAGAACCGCCCGGCCGACAAATGGCTCGGCGAAGTGGTGCGCTGGACGTGGAAGGTCAAGCTCTACACACACCTGGAAACCGACCTGCTCGGCGAACTGCGTGACGGCGCCGAAACCGAGGCGATCAACGTCTTCGCCCACAACCTGCACGACTTGCTACTGGCCGCCCCGGCCGGCCCGCGCGCTACTCTGGGCCTCGACCCGGGCCTGCGTACCGGTTGCAAGGTGGCCGTGGTCGACTCGACCGGCAAGATGCTCGATCACGCCACGGTTTACCCGCACGTGCCGCACAACAAGTGGGATCAGACCATCGCGATTCTGGCCGCCCTGTGCGCCAAGCACTCGGTAGACCTGATCGCCATCGGCAACGGCACCGCCAGCCGCGAGACCGATAAACTGGCGATCGAGCTGATCAAAAAATATCCAGCAATGAAGATGACCAAGGTCATGGTGTCCGAGGCCGGCGCATCGGTGTACTCGGCATCGGAACTGGCCGCCAAGGAATTCCCGGACCTGGACGTGTCGATCCGTGGCGCGGTATCGATTGCCCGCCGTCTGCAGGATCCACTGGCAGAACTGGTCAAAATCGACCCGAAATCCATCGGTGTCGGCCAGTACCAGCACGACGTTTCGCAACTGAAACTGGCGCGCGGTCTGGATGCGGTAGTTGAAGACTGCGTGAACGCCGTCGGCGTTGATGTGAACACCGCTTCGGTGGCGCTGCTGGCCCGTATCTCCGGCCTCAACGCAACGCTGGCGCAGAACATCGTGACCCACCGCGACGAACACGGCGCGTTCAAAACCCGCGCAGCCTTGAAGAAAGTCGCGCGTCTGGGCGAAAAAACCTTCGAACAGGCGGCCGGTTTCTTGCGCGTGATGAACGGCGACAACCCGCTGGATTCCTCGGCGGTTCACCCGGAAGCCTATCCGCTGGTGCAGCGTATTGCCGCTGAAACCGACCGCGACATCCGTTCGCTGATCGGCGATGCAAGCTTCCTCAAGCGTCTGGATCCGAAGAAATTCACCGACGAGACCTTCGGTCTGCCAACCGTCACCGACATTTTGCAAGAGCTGGAAAAACCGGGCCGCGACCCGCGTCCGGAGTTCAAGACAGCCGAGTTCCAGGAAGGCGTTGAAGACCTGAAAGACCTGCAACTGGGGATGATCCTTGAAGGCGTGGTCACTAACGTGACCGCGTTCGGTGCCTTCGTCGACATCGGCGTGCATCAGGACGGTCTGGTGCACATCTCGGCGCTCTCGGAGAAGTTCATCAAGGATCCACGCGAAGCGGTGAAGGCCGGTGACGTGGTGAAAGTGAAGGTCATGGAAGTCGATATCCCGCGCAAACGCGTTGGCCTGTCGATGCGCATGGGCGACACCCCGGGCGAGAAAATCGACGGTGCGCGTGGTTCGCGTCCGGGCTCGGCCCAGCGCCAGCCTTCGAACAATGCGCCACGCAAGGAAACCGCGACCGCCGCGCCAGTGAACAATGCGATGGCCTCGTTGTTCGCTAACGCCAAGCAGTTGAAGAAACGCTGATGGAAATTCCGGCCGGGCTCGTCGAGAGCGCGTTTTTCAAGCTGTTGGGCTGCCGCCTGCACAGCCTGGAAACCGGGGTGGCGCAAGTCGCCCTGGTGCTGGAACCGGAACTGCGCAATCGCGGCGGCAAATTGCACGGTGGCGCGCTGTTCAGCCTGGTCGATATCGCCATGGGGCTGGCCTGTTCCAGCACCCATGGCTTCGATCAGCAGAGCGCGACCATCGAGTGCAAGATCAACTATATCCGCGCCGTTTCCGACGGCGAGGTGCTGTGCACGGCGCGGGTCATCCACCCGGGCCGCCGCACGTTGGTGGTCGAAGCCGACGTGATGCAGGGCGACAAACTGGTCGCAAAAGCACAAGGCACGTTCGCTGTCCTGTAGCTACCGGTCATCATTTTGAGTTAATTTCGGCGCAACGCATCCTGTAGGAGCTGCCGCAGGCTGCGATCTTTTGATTTTGTTTTTCAATAGCAAGATCAAAAGATCGCAGCCTTCGGCAGCTCCTACAGGGTATGTGTGCGGCTGACCGGTTAGAAAAACCAGGCGAAAACGCCAGTTTTAACTTCACCCTTGTAGACCGTCCTGCCCACCCCCATATTGGGGCGACTGACGCGTGAAGGAATCCAAATTGAGCGAACTTCTCAACCGCCGCCTGGCTCTGCTCGGCGAGCGCGCTAACCTCTCTCTGCTCGAGCAGTGCCTGCACGGTATCGAACGTGAATGCCTGCGCGTGACCAGCGAAGGTCGCCTGGCGCAAACGCCGCACCCCGAAGCCTTGGGTTCCGCGCTGACCAACGAACAGATCACCACCGACTACTCCGAGTCGCTGCTGGAATTCATCACGCCCGCCCTGCCTGACCCGGCTGATACGCTGGCAAGCCTGGACAAGATTCACCGTTTTGCCTACAGCAAACTCGGCAACGAGTACCTGTGGAGTCCATCGATGCCGTGCCCGTTGCCGGCCGAGGAAGACATCCCGATCGCCTATTACGGCACCTCCAACATCGGTCAGCTCAAGTACGTTTACCGCAAGGGCCTGGCCCTGCGCTACGGCAAGACCATGCAGTGCATTGCCGGGATTCACTACAACTTTTCCCTGCCGGAAAAGCTCTGGCCGCTGCTGCGTGAAACCGAAGGGTTTGTCGGCACGGATCGCGATTTCCAGTCGTTTTCCTACATCGCGCTGATCCGTAACTTCCGTCGCTACAGCTGGCTGCTGATGTACCTGTTCGGTGCCTCGCCAGCGCTCGACGCCGGTTTCTTGCGCGGTCGTTCGCATCAGTTGGAACAACTCGATCCGGACACCCTGTATCTGCCGTACGCGACCAGCCTGCGCATGAGCGACCTCGGTTACCAGAGCAACGCCCAGGCCGGTCTGACGCCGTGCTACAACGATCTGGCGAGCTACACCGACAGCTTGCGCAAAGCCGTCGCCACGCCGTACGCGCCTTACGTTGAAGTCGGCACGCACAAGGATGGTGAGTGGGTTCAGCTCAACACCAACATCCTGCAGATCGAAAACGAGTACTACTCCAACATCCGCCCGAAACGCGTGACCTACACCGGTGAGCGGCCGATTCAGGCGCTGGTGGCCCGTGGCATTCAATACGTTGAAGTGCGTTGCCTGGACATCAACCCGTTCCTGCCGATGGGCATCGACCTCACCGAGTCGCGCTTCCTCGACGCGTTCCTGCTGTTCTGCGCGCTGAACGATAGCCCGCTGCTGACCAACACCTCGTGCGGCAATGCGACGTCGAACTTCCTCAGCGTGGTCAAGGAAGGTCGTCGTCCGGGCCTGCAATTGCAGCGTGACGGTCAACCGGTCGAGATGAAGGCATGGGCGGCAGAATTGCTGGAACAAATCGCCCCGCTGGCGGCGTTGCTGGATCAGAGCCATGGCGGCGATGCGCACAGCAAGGCGCTGGATACGCAACTGGCCAAGGTCAGCGATCCGTCCCTGACACCGTCCGCGCAGGTTTTGGCGGCGATGGCTGAGCATAAGGAAAGCTTTGCGCAGTTCTCGTTGCGTCAGAGTCAGGCGCATGCCGAGTTTTTCCGTAGCGAGCCTTTGGCGGCGGATGAGCAGGCGAAGTTTGAGGAGCTGGCGCGTACTTCGCTGGCCGCGCAGGCTGAGCTGGAGCAGAACGAGGTGGGGGATTTTGATGTGTTTGTCGGGTCGTATCAGGCGAGCATTTTGGCGATCAGCAACTGAAGAGCCCCTCACTGTAGAGACCGGTACATCCTTTACAAATTAGACCGGGGACATCGTTTACACCTTTACAGGCTTGAAACGCGTTTGGCGCCCCTTTCAA
>NZ_JBIVMX010000094.1:0-5157 GCF_044753305.1 Pseudomonas sp. NPDC088429
ATGTCGGAGAACTCGGAGCCGACGATCCAGCCGGTCGGCTCAGGGCGCTTGAGCACCTTGGCCATGTTCGGCGTGTACTGGGAAATACTCACGCCGTACGACTTACTGTTGGCGTAACCGAAACTGGCCATCTTGCTGTTGACGATGTAGGTCTCGGTGCCGCCCCAGGCCAGCAGGAACGGACGGAATTCCTTCGGCGAACGGAAGGTCGCCGGGCCGTTTTCCTTTTCGCGCCAGCCGGTGACTTTGGTGTCACGCACGAACAGTTGGCCGTCGTTGACCATGAACGCACCGGCCTCCTGGGACAGGCGCAGTTCCTGGGTCTGGCCGTCGATTTCGAGGATGCCTTTACGGCCCACGACGATCGGCAGCTTCGACAGGTACACGCCCGGCGAGGTTTCGCTGAAGTACTGCTTGGGCAGTTTCTGCGCCAGATCCTTGAGGTTCATATAACCGTCGTCGACGAAGATCGCCTGCGGGATGCCGTGCTGACGCACCACCCATTCGGCCATCTTGTTGTCGCCGCCGATGAAGTCCTTCAGGGCGTCTTCCTGCATCATCCGGCGCACGCTGATTTTGCCCGGTTTGCTGCGGACGATCTTCGCCGCAGCGGCTTCGGCGGTGAAGCCGGACAGGTCGGGCAGTTTTGGCGCGGCCAGATTCAGCGCGTCGGTGGGCGCGCTGCTGACGGTGTAGGTCTTGGCCTGTTGCAGTTCTTTGGCCACGGTGGCCGGCTTGGCCGGTTGCGGCGCCGTCGGCTCTGCATTGGCGAAGGCGCCGGCGCTGGCCAGCAGCATCGCGCCGGCCAGCAGGCTGAGTGAGCCTATCCTGGTGCTGATCATGTCGGGCACTCCCTTGGCGGTTTGCATCAGAAGCGCCAGATCACGTCGATGAACGCGCGGTGCATGTACGAATCAACCTGCTTGCCGTAGGCATCGCCCGGTTTGAACACACCGCCACGGAAACGCACGAGGGCCGAAGGCTCGTCGATCGACTGGCTCAACGCCGCCGGCAACAGCCCTTGCTTGAAGTACTTGGTGACGACCAGATCCATCTCCTGACCGAGATCCTTGTTGCCGTCTTCAAGCGGCAGCGAGGTGCTGGAAAGGATCGCGCCGGTGGCGTCGTCGGTGTTGTTTTCCACGGCGTTGATGCCGTTGCTGCCGACCGGCTTGTTGCCGTCGACACGCCAGAATTTGTGGTAGATCAGGCTGGCGTCGTACTCGTCGTTGACCATCCACGAACCGAACAGGGTCGCGGTCTGCATGTTGTTCATTTCGCCACGGAAGGCTTCGCCGAAACGGTGAACCCGCGAACGCGTACCGGTGTAGTTGGAGCGGTTGCTCTCCAGACCGTTCTGCTCGTAATCGGCGCTGGCGCGGGCATACGCACCGCCGACTTGCCATTGCGGATCGAGGCGCAGACGCACACCGATGTCGGTGGCCCAACCGTTGACGTCATCGCTGCGCTTGGCTTGTGCCGGGCGGGTGCCATCGGCGTTCAGCGCGTTGACCGTGTCACGGTCGCCGCTCATGCCGGTGATGCTGCCCCAGTAGTTGACGGTGTTGGTGTTGCGCCAGTTGTAGGCGTCGCTGTCGGCGGTCAGGCCGAGCCAGCTGATGTCGCCGTTCTCGGTTTTATCCAGCGAGTCGCGCGGGACACCTGGCTCGGCGTAATCGAGTTTGCCGTCGTCGTGGGTATGGTGACCACGAATGCCGACCCACTGGCCCGGCGTCCACTGGTAAGCGGCGTCGGCGTAGGCGTGCAGGCGATCCTTGTCTTTCGGCGCCAGCTCTTTCAAGTCGGTGCGGTATTCGCTGAAGCGTTCGGCGACACCGGCGTTGGCGCGCAACAGGGTGGTGTCGAAGGTCCAGTTCAGCGCTTCGATGTTGGTGTCGCGCCATTGGCCGTCGTCATTGCGCAGGCGCTGGCGACCGAACTTGAGCATCTCGCCCGGGTATGGCGTGAGGCCGCTGTAGCCGACCCAGAACTCGCGCATCGCCAGGTAGTTTTTCTTGGTTTTGCGATCACCGTTGTCGGTGGCTTGTTCACCGTCGGATTGTTGCAGGGTGTCGGTTTCGATGATGTCGGTCGAGGTCACGGCCTGGCCCATGGCGTAGGCGCTCCACGCGCCGCTTTCGCCGTAGATCCACGGACGCAGGTCGAGGCCGACGCCGTTGACGTCGCCGCCGCTGGCGGTGCCGAGGTCGCGGTCGTCTTCGGACTGGCCGGTGACTTTCACTTCGAGGCCGAAGTTCTTGGTTTCAGTCATCGCGGCCAGTGTCGGGCAAGACCAGATCAGCGCGAAAGTGAGGCCAATGCCGGCCTTCACAAATGGATTCAACTTCATAATTTTTCCTCGCCGTCTTCTTCTTGCAGGGCGTGCAGTTGCAGCGTGTTCTGGTTCAGAGCGCCACGGCTGGCTTGCTCCTGTTGCAGCAGACGCTGGGCTTCGGCCAGACGCTCGGGCGGCAATTGCGCGGCGAGGGTGGTCGCCAGCTCATCGGCTTGCGGGGTGTTTTGCGCCTTGGCCAGTTGGCTGAAGACGTAGGCGTTGAGCGGGTCGGGCTTGGTGCCCTTGCCTTGGGAGAACAGTTGCGCGATGGCGAAGTCGGCGCTGTTTTGGCCGTTGCGCGCAGCGGTCAGCAAGTGGTCGAGCGCCTTCTGCGGATAGACCTTGCCGAGGTAGCCACGGCGATAGATCTGGCCGAGGTAGTAGTCGGCGGCGACTTCACGGCCAACGGCTTTCTGGAAATGTTCTTCAGCGACTTTGGCGTCGGCCGGGACCATTTTCCCCTCGTAGTAGAGCTTGCCCAGCAACAGCTCGGCGCGCGGCTGGTCGGCGGCGCGGCCGTTGTCGAGGTACTTCATCATCTGGTCGACGTCGCCCAGTTCCGGGTAGTCGTAAAGCAATTGCGCGAGGGTCACCCACGACGCCGGGTAGCCCGGAGCGATCGGCTCAAGCAGCGACTGCGCGGTTTTTTCGTCGGGCTTGCCGAGGGTCGAATCGGCCAATACACGGGCCACGGAATCGACGCGCTGGGCGGTGACGGTGCCACGGCTGTAGCCGGCCTGCATCTGCTTGATCAGCTCGGCTTGCTGTTCTGGCTGGGCACGTTTCTGATAGACCGTGGCCAGTTCGACGTAGCAGATGTCGGTGGTATTGAGCGCGGCTTTGCAGATTTTTTCCACGTCATCCAGGTGCTGGTCGTAGGTGCCTTGGGTGCGATACAGCAGCACCTGCGCCAGACCTGCTTCCGGATAACCGGATTTGCGCCATTGATCGATCTGCTGCTGCGCGTTGATGTTCGGGAAGCTGTGCGGGTATTGCAGGTAGAGCATCGCCAGCGGAATCAACGTGTTGCCTTCGCCATTGGCGGCGGCTTTTTTCAGCAGGGTTTCGGCTTCGTGGTGCTCGGCTTCGGTGGAACCCGGTTTGGCCACCAGCAAGCGACCCAAGCGCGCCTGAGCACGCGGCGAAACACTGGCGGCGGCGCGGTAAGTCGCTTCGGCCTGTTTCATTTGCTCAGGGTCGCGGCTGTCGACCTGGATATCGGCGAGGCCAACTTGCGCCTCGCTGTAACCCAGATCGGCCAGTTGCTGATAATTCTGCGCAGCGGTGGCAGTGTCGCCACGCTTGAGCGCTTCGTTGGCCAGACGCTGATCGGGCAGGCCGGCGCAACCGGCGAGACTGACTGCCAAAGCCAATGCGCACACTGAACCCATGTGGGAGCGAGCTTGCTCGCGAAAGCGGTGTGTCAGTCGGCACTGAGGCTGAATGTCAGAATGCATTCGCGAGCAAGCTCGCTCCCACAGGGTTTGTGGTGTGCTTGAGATGGGTGGAGTAGTCACAGGCATGTCCTCGACTTAAAGACCGGCAGCCATGGCTTTGTCGATCAGCCAGTTCAGGTTCGGGCCACGGTCGCTGTTGACTTCCACAGGGCGGCCGGCGAGGTTGCTGTCGAGCGGCTCGTCTGGCTGGATCTGTACGCGGATGTCAGAGGACAGGTCGGCGCTTTTTAGGCTGGTGCTGCTGACGATCTTGCCGGTGCGGGTCTTGTCTTCGCCGGCGATCTGGAAGCTCACCGGGGTGCCCGGACGCACATCGCCGAACTGGCGATAGGAGAAGCGCGCATCAACGGTGGCCTGGGTGTTGCGCGGCACCAGTTGGAAGATCACATCGCCCTTGCTCGCGTATTGACCGTCAGCCACCAGTTGCTGGGCCACGGTGCAATCGCAGGGCGAAGTCAGGGTGCCGGTCATTTGTTTGCCGAACAGTTCTTCAACCTTGGCCGGGGACAGTTGATCTTCTTCCAGATGGCCCTTGAGCACGTCGAGCATGCTGGTGCTGAAGGTCGCCAGTGGCGCGCCTTTGGCGGCAACGCCGTCGGACTTGATCAGGCTCTGCACGGTGCCGTCGCGGGGCATGGTGATGTTCATCCCCGGCACGCTGACCAGACCAGCCTGCGCGTGGCTGACGAAGTACATGCCGTACACCGATTTGAAAATGAAGCCCGCCGCGACCAGGCCAACGACAAACACACCGGCGCTGAAGGTCACTGCTTTCAGTCGACCGAACGGGGTCATGCCGGAGCCGCCGTCCTTCACTTTGCGCGCCTTGGTGAAGTTGTCGCGCTGCAGCGTTGCCAACACTTCACCCATGCTGACGATGTCGCCTGCCAGGTGCGAAGTGATCAAGTGGCGCAGGGTGGAAATGTCCTGCGGCTCGAGGTTCTGAAACTGGCAACCGACGCGGCCGGTCTGGCGGTCGTAAGAACGGATCTGCAGTTCCACGTCCATCGCCAGCCCGAGGTTGTCGATGACGAATTGCAGACGCGCCTTGTGCACGTCGCCAGCCTTGAGCGGCAACTGCCCGGCGTTGAACGCCAGACCACCGGCCGACAGGTCGATGACCCGCGCTTCAACCGGTGTCCGGTCGGGGCCGAAAAAGCGCAGTTTGGCCGGGATTTTCACGCGGGCGTGTTGGCGCTGGGCTTCGGATTCATGCACTACGTTGGCGTTGACGGCGGTATTCATAGGGGCGATTTCCTTGTTAATTCAATAGGGGCGGGTCAGACCATCATCAGCAGCACGGCGACAAAAATGAACCCGCCCGAGAAGGTCATGGTCAGAGACGACCAGTTGTTGAACCAACGT
>NZ_JBIVMX010000094.1:5167-12457 GCF_044753305.1 Pseudomonas sp. NPDC088429
CTGCCGGCGGAGATTTTAATTGTCCGTGACTACAAGGTGTTGAACAATATTTTAAAGCTTGCGTGATCACTGGTCTGTGTTGTGTGTTGGCGTGTCCAGGATTGTTGGTCGAGGCGGAAGAACACGTAGATCTTCACCAGCGCACCGACGATCTGGTTGTAATAAAGAATCGCGGGATAAGCCGGGCCGATCCGGTGACCTGAGCACGACAGCAGCAGGGTCAGAATCAGGCGGGTGATGCCGATCCACAGCAGGTAAACGAGGATGAACGCGGTGCCGTATTTGAAGCTGGCAATGATCGCCACGGTCAGGCCGAGCAGTGACGTCCACATCGATACGCGTTGATCGAACAGCACCACCGAGGTGAAGGCGCCGAGGCGTTTCACACCCAGGCCCAGACGCCAGTGTTGCAGCGAGTCGCTTTCAACGTCGGCGATGAATTCCGGATTGGTCACCACAGACGCTTTGAATACCGACATACGGCCAGTCATGGTCAGCACGCGTTTGGACAGAGCCATCGAGCACATGTTGATGTGGCGCTGGGCGAAACGCAGCTTGTGCCATTCGCTCATGATGTAGCCACCGCGCACTTCGCAGAATTCGTTGGTGGTCAGGCCGCCGACGTTGCCGAACAGCTGGAACCACGGCACGGTCTTGCGCACGGTGCCTTCGCCGAGCACGGTGTCGCCATCGATCACGGCGACCACGGCACGGTCGTCCGGCAGGTGACGAGAGATCGCGCGGAAACCGTAGGCCAGGCCATCACGTTTACCGGTGCCGGGAATGCGCACGAAGTCGAGCTTCACGCGCTCTGGCGGATTCATCCGCGCCCACAGCGCCTTGACCAGCAGCTCATCGGACATTTCCACGATCGAGCAAACCACGGTGGTCGGCAGTTCGCAGTCGATGGCTTCGCGGATCACCGAGCTGTAGACCTGCGCTGTGGTCAGCGCGTCGATACGGAAACTGGTGACCATCAGAAACACATGCGACGGATCCGCCGCTTTACCCAACTTGCGCACTTTGCGGCGCAGGTGCGGATAAACGATGTAGAGGAAAATCATGCCGCGCACAAAGTGCGTTGCACCCATCGAGTAGCGCCAGATACCCACGGCGCCAATCAGGAAAATGAAGTCCTTCGACTCGGAGTCGAACGTGGACGTGGGCAGCATCAAGGCCAGGCCCATCAGCAAACTTAGGTAAAACAGCCAACCGGCGGCCTGAAGTAGGCCGTGTTTTAGCCTGTGCATAATCTGCATCCGTCTCTATCTCGGGCCGGGCCCGATGGGGTTAAGGCAGGCTTACAAAAAACTGCGATGTCACGCGCAATTCGGGTGATCCCTGTAGGAGCTGCCGAAGGCTGCGATCTTTTGATCTTTGCCGGTTCACTCGGAACTCAAGCGTTGCCGGTAAAGATCGCAGCCTCGTTTCACTCGACAGCTCCTACATTTGGGTTCTGTTGCACGGCGTCGCGAGGGCGGCGCCGTGCAACGTCTGCCTTACCAGCAAATGCCTTCGGTACGGGTGCCAGCGTCGGTGGCCTTGGCCATGAAGCCGACCAGGTCGATGACCTGTTTGCCATGCGGTGCCTGTTGCGCCAGCGCGCGGAATTTCTCGTCGCGGTTGCCGAGGATGATCACGTCGGAGTTGTCGATCACCGAATCGAAGTCCGCGTTGAGCAGGGACGATACGTGCGGGATTTTCGACTCGATGTAGTCTTTGTTCGCGCCGTGAACACGGGCGTACTCGACGTTGCTGTCGTAAATGCTCAGGTCGTAACCCTTGCCGATCAGCATCTCGGCCAGCTCGACCAGCGGGCTTTCGCGCAGGTCGTCGGTGCCGGCCTTGAAGCTCAGGCCGAGGAGGGCGACTTTGCGTTTGTCGTGGCTTTCAACGATGTCGAAGGCGTTCTGCACTTGCGATTCGTTGCTGCGCATCAGCGAGTTGAGCAGCGGTGCTTCGACGTCCAGCGAACCGGCGCGGTAGGTCAGGGCGCGCACGTCTTTCGGCAGGCACGAACCGCCGAAGGCGAAGCCTGGGCGCATGTAGTACTGGGACAGGTTGAGGGTCTTGTCCTGGCAAACCACTTCCATCACTTCACGGCCATCGACGCCGACCGCTTTGGCGATGTTGCCGATCTCGTTGGCGAAGGTCACTTTGGTCGCGTGCCAGACGTTGCAGGTGTACTTGATCATCTCGGCGACGGCGATGTCCTTGCGGATGATCGGCGCGTCGAGTTCTTCGTACAGCGATTGCAGAACGTCGCCCGAAGCCTTGTCGAATTCGCCGATGACGGTCATCGGTGGCAGGTCGTAGTCGGCGATGGCGGTGGATTCACGCAGGAATTCCGGGTTGACCGCAACACCGAAGTCGACGCCAGCTTTCTTGCCCGAGCAGTCTTCGAGAATCGGGATTACTACGTTGGCAACAGTGCCCGGCAATACGGTGCTGCGTACAACGATGGTGTGGCGGGTGGTTTTTTCACGCAGAACAAAACCGATCTCGCGGCACACGGCTTCGATGTAGTTCAGTTCGAGGTCGCCGTTCTTTTTGCTCGGCGTACCGACGCAGATCATCGACAGGTCAGTGTCACGAATCGCTTCGGCGAAGTTGGTCGTGCCACGCAGACGACCGGTTTGAATACCCTGTTGCAGAAGTTCGCCCAGGCCCGGTTCAACAATGGGAGATTTGCCAGCGTTGATCATGTCGATCTTGTCTTTGGCAACATCGACGCCAACCACGTCATGGCCCCGTGCAGACAGGCAACCGGCACATACTGCGCCAACGTAACCCAAACCAAATATGCTGATGCGCATCGCAATTACCTCTGTATATATCAGGCCTTAGAAGGCCGGAGTTAATGGTGTTCAGCGTTCACTAGTGCACTCGAAAGTGCGGCTTACAGGCGCCACAATGCCGTGTGCAGGCATACAAAGTTCCGAGTGTCTAAATAAGTGCACTCAAGATGTGCGCAACCAGGCCTTATAGTTATGACTTGCCCTGTTATGCAGCGGATCTTCCTTGTGGAAGACTCAGGTGCATTCGTCTTGCGCGCTTGATGGCGGGCAGGAAGGCCCGTAGATCAAGCGGTTTGGTGCTCAGGCGAGCACGTTTATAGGGGCGCGGCCTTGGCCTTGTAGGGGATATTAATGCTGCGTATCTCCTGTCCTTCAGTGTGCTTTGCGACCGGTTAGTCATCTAGGCAAGTTGCTGTGACAACTTGGTTACATGGCTAATTGTCCTACGTAAGTTATCTCGTACAAACTCGGCGAGAATCGTTACCGGTGGTATGAACTACGCATTTGGACATAGTTCCAGTCCGCTCATCGCGCCATCTGAAATTTTTTGAAATATTGACAAAGATGGCACTGGTCTCAATTTGATAGCACTTTCCGTTTCGCCCTTTATTGATAGGGGCGGCATTGCGCTAGATAGTTTTGTGCCACTACCGTGAAAAAAGTTACGTGCCACTACTGAAAAAAATGATCAGTGTCGAGTGAAACTAAAATTAGAAAGGACAGGGATTGTTTTCTGGCGCCATAAAAATGGCGAAATCAAGCGAGGAATTTTTGACGTCGTGCGAGCTGCACGACTCTTTATAAAAAGAGTCGTGCATTAGGCATGCTTTATTCGGGGGCGTGGTCGCGTAGAAATACCAGGTTGTCAGGTTTCGACTGTTCGGCGCTGTAGCGATAACCCTGCACATCGAACTGCTTGAGCTGGGCGGGATCGTTGATCTTTTCCTGAATCACGAAACGGCTCATCAGGCCACGCGCTTTCTTCGCGTAGAAACTGATGATCTTGTACTGGCCGTTCTTCTGATCCTTGAAATCGGTATTGATGATCCGCGCGTTCAACGCCGTGCGTTTAACCGCCGAGAAGTATTCGTTGGATGCGAGGTTGAGCAGCACGTCGTCGCCCTGATCGGCCAGCGCTTCGTTGAGCCATTCGCTGATGCGAGTGCCCCAGAAGGCGTACAGGTCTTTGCCACGGGCGTTGGCCAGTTTGGTGCCCATTTCCAGGCGATACGGTTGCATCAGGTCGAGCGGGCGCAGCAGGCCATAGAGGCCGGAGAGCATGCGCAGATGCTTTTGCGCGTAGTCGAAATTGGCTTCGCTAAAGGACTGCGCATCAAGGCCGGTGTAGACGTCGCCCTTGAAGGCGAGCAGCGCTTGCTTGGCGTTTTCCGGGGTGAACGCGGGCGTCCAGCTGCCAAAACGCGCGGCGTTGAGGCCGCCGATCTTGTCGGACACGTGCATCAGCTCACTGATCTGCGCCGGGGTCAGGTCGCGCAATTGCTGGATCAGTTCCTGAGAATGGTCGAGGTACTGCGGCTGGGTGAAGCGCTGGGTCGCCGGCGGTGTTTCGTAATCGAGGGTCTTGGCGGGGGAAATCACCATCAGCATGAAGTCGTCTCCTTTAATCGTGGGGGCGATTCTAGGGGGTTGTCGGTGTTGACTCCAGCTATCAAGCCCATAGGTGATCGACGGCTTGGCGATGATCGTTCCCACGCTCTGCGTGGGAATGCCGCCTGTGACGCTCCGCGTCACCGTCGAGCTGGACGCGGAGCGTCCGGGGAGGCGTTACCACGCAGAGCGTGAGAACGATCATCGCAATGATTCAATGGAGGCACAGGTAGGAGCTGCCGAAGGCTGCGATCTTTTGATCTTTCTTTTGATCCACCCGCGATATAGTGCCGCGCGGGTTTTGTTATGGAGACGCCCCTTTGCGCATTGTTCTTTTATTCACCGCGTGGCTGTTGAGCTTCGGTGCCGCTGCGGCGCCGGGCGATGTGGCGACGCTGGATCGCAGCACCTGGCCGGAGCAGCTCAGCAGCCCGACGCTGTTCGACGTCGCCTCGCGCGCCGAAATCCTCATGTTCGCCCGGGGCTTGCTCGGCACCGAAGCGCTGGACGAAACCGCGCTGGCCCAGCGCCTCGGCCTGCGCACGGTGAATATCGACGCGGTCAACAGCCTGCGTCAGCGCCTCTGGCAGCGCCTGTTGGCCAACTACAACTACGCCCAGCAAAGCTGCGATCAGGACGCCTCGTTCTGCTTCCTCGTCGAAGACCTGCCGACCCTGCGCGAGCAAGCCGCCAAATTCGTCGTCAGCGATGACAGCTATTACACCAAGTGGGCCGAGCCGAGCCGGATCTTTCATGTGCAGTATCTCGATGAACTGATGCGCAAGGCCGCGCTGTTCCCGCAGACCAGCAGCGAAGTCGATCGTTTCGGCGACTACGAGCGCAACGGCGATGAGATGCACGACCGGCTGTTTCTGCTGACTTTCGACAGCGCCGCGAATCTGCAACCGGACAATACCGACTGGCTCACCGGCTACCTGCGCAAAGCCAATCTGAGCGGCACGTTCTTTGTGTTGGGCAAGGATATTCAGGCGCGCCTGAGCGATCGTTCGGTGAGTAGCCTGCAAACCGAGTTCTCCAGACAGTGCGTCGGCGTGCAGGGCTGGGAGTTCCGCTCCCACAGCCACTGGCAGGACTGGCAGGATTCGGTGCGGCGCAGCGCCGATCTGGTAAAGAACAAACTACCGGAAAACTACGTGCCGCTGTTCCGTCCGCCGGACGGTCAGCGCCGCAGCGATGCACAAGGATTCTTCAACACCCAGGGCCTGCAAGTGGCGCTTTGGGACATTGATGCTCAGGACGGTGCCGGCAAACTCAAGGGTGCGCCGAGCGCGCAACGGGTGCTGACCCTGATGCTGTTGTGGCGTCACGGGGTGATCAATTTCAATATGAAACAGGACGCGGTAAAGACCTCGTTGCCGTGGTTGATCACGCAAACCGCGCAGAGCGGCATCGGTTGGGAAGACTGTCAGGACGCGTTTCGCTGAGAAACGCTAAAAGCCCGGAAACATTGGGCTTGGGGTGATTTTTTCAGAGAATTTGCTGCAGGTGGACTTCCGACTCTAACGGTGTCGACGGAGTCCGCCAAGGGCTTTTCGTCACTTTGCAAAATAAACTTAAAAAAACCGTCAAAGTACTTTTTTATGTCATCGGTTTTGGAGTATTACGAAGACAGACCGCCGAAACCTGCAACACAGGTGGCGTCTTCCAAGACCCGTTTGTTTGCAGTCACTTGAATCTCCGCAGGTGAGATTTCGGCAGTCACTTCGAGGCGCAGCACCGCTCAGGTATTGCGTCTACTGGCTCTGACATAGGTGACCGAGTATGGATGATCACGGACGTAGCCCTTCCTCCAACCAGCCAATCCTGTATGTACTCGATACCAACGTATTGATTCACGATCCAAACGCCCTGCTGAATTTCGAAGAACACCACGTCGCGATCCCGATGACCGTGCTTGAGGAGCTGGACAAGCTCAAGAGCGGGCATCACAGCGTGGCCGCTGAATGCCGTCAGGCCATCCGGCTGATCGACAAAACCCTGGGCGATGCGTCCCCGGAAGATGTCGAACTGGGTGTGCCGATCCAGCGCGGCAAGGGCGGGCCGAAGGGCTTGCTGTCAATTCTGATGAGCAAGCAGGCCGAATCGAATCTGATTCTGCCCGAGCATCTGAACGACAACAAAATCATCAACCAACTGATCGACCTGCACACCCGCGACCCGAAAAAACCGGTGGTGCTGGTCACCAAAGACATCAACATGCGCCTCAAGGCGCGTGCCTGCGGTATCGCCTCCGAGGACTACAGCACCGACCAACTGGTCGACGACGTGTCCTTGCTGCCGAACGGCTATCACAACATGACCGGCTCCTTCTGGGACCGCGTGAGCAAGGTCGAAACCCGTCAGGATCACGGCCGCACCTGGCACCAGGTACAACTGATCGACAACCTGCCGGCGGTGCACATCAACGAGTTCATCATTGATGAACAGGGCTTCGTCGGCTGGATCAAGGAGATTGAAGAAGACCGCCTGCTGATTCTCGACCTGCACCAGGAACCGCTGCTGCACCAGGAGGCGTGGGGGCTGAAACCGCGCGACATCTATCAAAGTCTGGCGCTGTACGCGCTGCTCGACCCGGACATTCATCTGGTCAACCTGTCGGGTGCGGCAGGCTCCGGTAAAACCATTCTGGCGCTGGCCGCAGCGATCGAGCAGACCATGGTCAGCAAACGTTATCGCCGCATCATTGCCACCCGCAGCGTGCAGGGTCTCGACCAAGAGATCGGTTTCCTGCCCGGCACCGAAGCGGAAAAAATGGAGCCGTGGCTGGGCGCCATCACCGACAACCTCGAAGCCTTGCACATGGATGACGAA
Source organism: Pseudomonas sp. NPDC088429 (assembly GCF_044753305.1). NCBI lineage: Bacteria > Pseudomonadati > Pseudomonadota > Gammaproteobacteria > Pseudomonadales > Pseudomonadaceae > Pseudomonas > Pseudomonas sp. NPDC088429. The sequence goes on from NZ_JBIVMX010000094.1 coordinate 12,406, forward strand.
AACACCCATGGCAGCGTCGACTACATCCTCAGCACAGTGGCGCTGCAGTTCC
>NZ_JBIVMX010000095.1:0-11359 GCF_044753305.1 Pseudomonas sp. NPDC088429
TTCAACCACTTGCGCTTCAGATCTCTCGTCAGCGGGAGGCGAATTCTACAGCGTTACACGCTGCTGTCAACACCTCTTTTTCAACTTCCTTTTGGCTTCGATGAACTGAAGCAACCTGCTGTCGAAAACTGCGTAACTCATTGAATATCAAGGAGTTTTCCGTTTCGACTGCGCCGGAAGTGGGGCGAATTATAGACATCTAGAATTCGCCGTCAACCCTTATTTGCAGCATTACTCGGATTTCAGCGTAATCCGTGCAAATGCCTTCTTGCCGGCCTGGCAAACGTGAGTCGCGCCCAGTACATATATAAAGGAGCGATCAACCACTTCACCATCAACCCGCACACCACCGGACGCCAACAGGTCGCGCGCCGCAGCCGAGTTCTTCACCAGGCCTGCCTTATTAAGGACAGCGGCGATCGGCATGTCTTCAGCAGAAGTCAGCTCGATCTCTGGCAGGTCATCCGGCAGCTCGCCATCCTTCATGCGATTGCCCGCCGCGCGATGAGCATTGGCCGCAGCCTCTTCACCATGGAAGCGCGCAACGATTTCTTCAGCCAGCTTGATTTTGACGTCACGCGGATTGGCGCCTGCTTCTACCTCAGCACGCAGCGCATTGATCTCGTCCATCGAGCGGAAGCTAAGCAGCTCGAAGTAACGCCACATCAATGCATCCGGGATCGAAACCAGTTTGCTGTACATGACGCCCGGCGCTTCCTGAATGCCGACGTAGTTGCCCAACGACTTGGACATCTTCTTCACGCCATCCAGTCCTTCTAGCAGCGGCATGGTCAGAATGCATTGAGCTTCCTGACCGTAACCACGCTGAAGCTCGCGCCCCATCAGCAAGTTGAACTTCTGATCGGTGCCGCCCAACTCAACGTCCGCACGCAAGGCCACCGAGTCGTAACCCTGAACCAGCGGATAGAGGAACTCGTGAATAGCGATCGGTTGATTGGTGGTGTAGCGCTTGTCGAAGTCATCGCGCTCAAGCATGCGAGCAACGGTGTACTGCGAAGTCAAACGAATGAAGTCTGCCGGCCCCATCTGATCCATCCAGGTGGAGTTGAAGGCAACTTCGGTTTTCGCCGGATCGAGAATCTTGAACACCTGAGTCTTATAAGTCTCGGCGTTTTCCAGGACTTGCTCACGGGTCAACGGTGGGCGCGTGGCGCTCTTGCCGCTCGGATCACCGATCATCCCGGTGAAGTCACCTATAAGGAAGATCACCTGATGCCCCAGTTCCTGGAATTGGCGCAGCTTATTAATAAGCACCGTGTGACCCAAGTGCAGATCCGGAGCGGTCGGATCGAAACCAGCCTTGATACGCAGCGGTTGGCCGCGCTTGAGCTTCTCGATCAGCTCGGACTCGACCAATAGTTCTTCCGCACCACGTTTAATCAGCGCTAGCTGCTCTTCAACCGACTTCATAACAGACCCGCAAGGCTCAGATTCAAAGGGAACCAACCATACAAGATCGTGCACCAATTACAAGTTTTGCCCGGCGCACGGACACCAATCCACAAACGCGCTGTCTGTAGACTTGCTTAAGAGATGATTTGGTTATATTTTATACAGTTATTTCATCTTCATCATGTCATTCATCTTTTCCAATTCATCATATTTCAAAGTCAAAACTACTTATGACCACAGAACCGTCTAAAGCGCCTCCGCTTTACCCGAAGACCCACCTGCTCGCTGCAAGTGGAATCGCTGCCCTTCTCAGTCTGGCGCTCCTGGTATTCCCTTCCAGTGATGTTGAAGCCAAAAAGACGACCCTGAGTCTTGAACTGGAAAGTCCTGCTGAACAACTGACACAAGATCAAGACGCTGCTGACGCCGCTCAAGCCACAAATGAGTCTGTCAGCTCGCCATTTGCACAAATCGAAAACACTGACGAAAACGCACCGCAAACCGCTGAAACCGAGCCAGCACCTGCCCCGGCTGCAGAGAAAGCCAAGGCTGCCAGCCATCGCGAAGTGGTCGTCGCCAAGGGCGATACGCTGTCCACTTTGTTTGAAAAGGTCGGTCTGGCCGCCGCTTCCGTTCACGAAGTATTGGCCAGCGATAAACAAGCCAAACAGTTCAGCCAACTTAAGCACGGACAGAAGCTCGAATTCGAATTGAACCCGGAAGGCCAACTGACCAGCCTGCACAGCAAGGTCAGCGACGTCGAAACCATTACCCTGACCAAAAATGACAAGGGTTATGCCTTCAATCGGGTTACCGCTAAACCCACCGTACGCACCGCTTACGTACACGGCGTGATCAACAGCTCGCTGTCCCAGTCCGCCGCCCGCGCTGGCCTCTCGCACAGCATGACCATGGACATGGCCAGCGTGTTTGGTTACGACGTCGACTTCGCTCAGGACATCCGTCAGGGCGATGAATTCGACGTGATCTACGAGCAAAAAGTGGTCAACGGCAAAGCCGTCGGCACTGGCCCGATCCTCTCTGCACGCTTTACTAACCGCGGCAAGACTTACACCGCCGTGCGTTACACCAACAAACAAGGCAACAGCAGCTACTACACCGCTGACGGCAACAGCATGCGCAAGGCGTTCATCCGTACGCCGGTGGACTTCGCCCGCATCAGCTCGAAGTTCTCCATGGGCCGCAAGCACCCGATCCTCAACAAGATCCGCGCCCACAAAGGCGTCGACTACGCAGCACCACGCGGTACGCCTATCAAGGCTGCCGGCGACGGTAAAGTATTGCTGGCCGGCCGCCGCGGCGGTTACGGCAACACCGTGATCATCCAGCACGGCAACACTTACCGTACCCTTTACGGCCACATGCAAGGCTTCGCTAAGGGCGTGAAAACCGGCGGTACCGTCAAGCAGGGCCAGGTCATCGGCTATATCGGCACCACCGGCCTGTCCACCGGCCCGCACTTGCACTATGAGTTCCAGGTCAACGGCGTCCACGTCGATCCGCTGGGTCAGAAGCTGCCAATGGCTGACCCGATCGCCAAAGCCGAGCGTGCTCGCTTCCTCGCGCAGAGCCAACCGCTGATGGCGCGCATGGATCAAGAGAAAGCCACCATGCTGGCTTCGAGCAAGCGTTAAGCCATGGCCCTTTATATCGGTGTGATGTCCGGAACCAGCCTCGACGGTCTGGACATTGCTCTGATTGAGCAGACCTCGGCGATCAAACTGATCGCCACGCACTACATTCCCATGCCTGAATCCCTGCGCGCCGAGCTGCTTGGCTTGTGCGCCAGCGGCCCCGACGAAATCGCCCGTTCGGCGATTGCCCAGCAACACTGGGTGAAGCTCGCCGCGCAGGGTATTCATACTCTCCTCGATCAGCAGCAACTCAAACCCGAAGCCATTCGTGCGATCGGCAGCCACGGCCAGACCATTCGCCACGAACCTGCGCGCGGCTTCACGGTGCAGATCGGCAACCCTGCCCTGCTCACCGAATTGACTGGCATTACCGTGGTCAGCGACTTCCGTAGCCGCGATGTCGCTGCCGGTGGTCAGGGTGCGCCGCTGGTTCCGGCCTTCCATGAAGCTTTGTTCGAAGAGCGTACCGGTAACCAGGCAGTCTTGAATGTCGGCGGTTTCAGCAATCTCAGTCTGATAGAGCCGACCAAGCCTGTAGCCGGTTTCGACTGTGGCCCTGGGAATGTTCTGATGGACGCCTGGATTCAGCAGCAACGCGGTGAAAACTACGACCGTAATGGCGACTGGGCGAGATCAGGCGCTGTTGAGCCAACCCTGTTGCAGGCGCTGCTCAGCGATCCATTCTTTGTCACCAAAGGCCCGAAAAGCACCGGTCGCGAAGTGTTCAACCTGCCTTGGCTGGAGCAACACTTGTCACGGTTGCCAGCCTTCGCTGCGGAAAACGTGCAGGCCACGCTGCTTGAACTGACTGCGCTGACCATCATCGAGTCGCTGCAAAGCGCTCAGTCCGACACCCAAGAGTTGCTGGTCTGCGGCGGCGGCGCGCATAACGCCACATTGATGAAGCGCTTGGCCGCCCTGCTGCCTAACGCAACCGTAGCCAGCACTGCCACTCACGGCGTCGATCCGGACTGGGTTGAAGCCATGGCGTTCGCCTGGCTCGCTCATTGCTGCCTCGAAGGCATCGCCGCCAACCGCCCGAGCGTCACCGGCGCGCGCGGTCTTCGCGTCTTGGGCGCCATCTACCCGGCCTGATCAAACCGCACACAGCAAAACGCCGCAGAACCGAAAGGCTCTGCGGCGTTTTGTTATCTGAAACGAAGAGGCGTCAGATCGAGAACGAAGAACCGCAACCACAGGTCGTGGTGGCGTTCGGGTTCTTGATCACGAAGCGCGAACCTTCCAGACCTTCCTGGTAATCCACTTCAGCACCGGCCAGGTACTGGAAGCTCATCGGATCAACCACCAGACTCACGCCTTCGCGCTCGACGATGGTGTCGTCCTCGGCCACGTCTTCATCGAAGGTGAAACCGTATTGAAACCCTGAACAACCGCCGCCCGTAACGAATACGCGCAGCTTCAAGCGATCATTCCCCTCTTCATCGACCAGGCTCTTCACCTTGTGCGCGGCACCGTGGGTGAATTGCAAAGCCGTGGGGGTGAAGGATTCGACGCTCATGCTGACTATCTCCCGGCGTTACGCCGCCATAATGCGTGATGACGCGCATTATCCGCTTCTCCTAGAAAATCGGTCAACTATTAGAGGAGCAGCGGCAAGATTCAAGCTGCGAGCTTCAAGCTTGCGGCTCACAACTTGAAGCTTGTAGCTGCCCTTATGGCAGCATACCGGCGTGAGACAGGCCGAAGCGCTCGTCCAGACCGAACAGGATGTTCATGTTCTGCACCGCTTGGCCCGACGCGCCTTTGACCAGGTTGTCGATCACCGACAACACCACCACCAGATCGCCATCCTGTGGACGGTGCACCGCGATGCGGCAGACATTGGCGCCACGCACGCTGCGGGTTTCCGGATGACTACCGGCTGGCATCACGTCGACGAACGGTTCGTTGGCATAACGCTTTTCGAACAGAGCCTGCAGATCCACCGAACGATCAACCACGGTCGCGTAGAGCGTGGAATGAATGCCACGAATCATCGGCGTCAGGTGCGGAACGAAGGTCAGCCCCACGTCCTTGCCCGCTGCGCGACGCAGACCCTGGCGAATTTCCGGCAGGTGACGATGACCTTTTACCGCGTACGCCTTCATGCTTTCCGACGTCTCGGAGTACAACGAGCCTACAGCCGCACCGCGACCGGCGCCGCTGACACCGGATTTGCAGTCGGCGATTAGCATCGATGTGTTGGCCAAACCAGCTTCAAGCAAAGGCAGGAAACCCAGCTGCGTCGCGGTCGGATAGCAACCCGGCACCGCGATCAGACGAGCTTTCTTGATCTGTTCGCGATTGACTTCCGGCAGACCGTAAACCGCTTCGTCTAGCAGTTCAGGCGCGCCGTGCGGCTGGCCGTACCACTTGGCCCACTCTTCCGCGTCTTGCAGACGGAAGTCCGCCGACAGGTCGATGACCTTGGTGCCCGCTGCCAGCAGTTCGCCCGCCAGTGCGTGAGCCACACCGTGCGGCGTGGCGAAGAACACCACATCGCAAGCGCCGAGGGTTTTGATGTCCGGCACGCTGAAGGCCAAGCCGTCGTAGTGGCCGCGCAGGTTCGGGTACATATCAGCCACGGCCAGACCGGCCTCGGATCGGGAAGTGATCACAACCACTTCTGCCTGCGGATGCTGTGCCAACAGACGCAGCAATTCGACACCGGTGTAACCCGTGCCGCCGACGATACCGACCTTGACCATAACCTGCCCTCAAAGAACCCACTGGAAAGCCGTCGATAATAGGGGCCGCGCGGCCCTGCGACAACCGTCAAGGTGACGTGCGGACGCTCAAGCCTCTACTATCCGGGTACCGTGAACCTGGAATAACTAAAAATGCTCTATTTATGGATAAAAGCTTTTCACATTGTCAGCGTCGTTTGCTGGTTTGCCGGACTGTTCTACTTGCCGCGACTGTTCGTGTATCACGCGCAAAGCGAAGACACGATCAGCAAAGAACGCTTCAGCGTCATGGAGCGCAAGTTGTACCGCGGCATCATGGGCCCGGCGATGATTGCCACGCTGATCTTCGGCGGCTGGCTGATCTACCTCAATCCGAGCATCTTCAGCATGGGCGGCTGGATTCACGCCAAACTGACTCTGGTCGTTTTGCTGATCGGCTACCACCACATGTGCGGCGCGCAGGTAAAACGTTTTGCCCGTGGCGAAAACACCCGCAGCCATGTCTTTTATCGCTGGTTCAATGAAGTGCCGGTTCTGATATTGCTGGCTATTGTAATTCTGGTCGTGGTCAAGCCGTTCTAACTTCAACAAGAACAGATCTCTGGGGTATTCATCATGTCGCTGCCCGCTTTGCTCGAACAACGTCTGCGTCTGCCCGTAGTGGCAGCGCCGATGTTTCTGATTTCCAACCCTGAGTTGGTGCTCGCCTGCTGCCGTAATGGCGTAGTCGGCAGTTTCCCCGCGTTGAACCAACGCGAAAGCAGCGGCTTCAAAGCGTGGCTGGAACAGATCGAAGCGGGCCTTGCGACACTGGAGAACCCCGCGCCCTACGCAGTGAACCTGATCGTGCACAACAGCAATCCGCGCTTGCAGGCGGATCTGAACATCTGCGTCGAACACAAAGTGCCGATCGTCATCACCAGCCTCGGCGCGGTGAAGGAGTTGGTCGACGCGGTACACAGTTATGGTGGCCTGGTCTTCCATGACGTCACCACGCGCCGGCATGCCGAGAAAGCGGCCGAGGCCGGGGTCGATGGTTTGATCGCGGTCGCCGCCGGCGCCGGGGGCCATGCCGGTACCTGGAGTCCGTTTGCGCTGATCGCCGAGATCCGTGAGTTCTTCGACAAGACGCTATTGCTTGCAGGATGTTTGAACCACGGCCATGAGATTCTCGCCGCACAACTGCTCGGCGCGGATTTGGCCTACTTCGGTACGCGATTTATCGGCACCACTGAAAGTCATGCGCCTGACGCTTACAAGGAGATGCTCCTGACAGCCAAGGCTGCGGACATTATTCATACTCCAGCGGTGTCAGGGGTTCCGGCCAGCTTCATGCGCCAGAGCCTGCAAGCCGCCGGTTTCGATACGGCTGCCCTGCAAGGCAAGGGCGAAGTGAATTTTGGCGACAAGCTCAAGCCGATCAATGACGAGGCCAAGGCCTGGAAGACCGTATGGTCTGCCGGTCAAGGTGTCGGGCAGATCGATGACCTGCCGAGTGTCGATCAGTTGATCGCACGACTCGACGCCGAGTATCGTCATGCGCAGGAGCGCGCGGCACAGTTACCAAAACGCTGGCCTCGCCAATAAAAACAGGCCAGTCGCCCGTTGACTGGCCTTACACTGCTGACCCTCAATCATTCGCGACAAGGATGCCTCGGCCATGAGCGACCCCCGTTACAAGATCGTTTTCGACGGTGCTCTACAGCCCGGTGTCGATATCACGACCGCCAAACTCAATCTGGCGAATCTATTCAAAAGCGATGTGGCCGCGATTGAGCGTCTCTTCAATGGCAGCGTCGTCGCCCTCAAACGTGATCTTTCCCACGGCGATGCGCAGACATACCTGCAAGCGCTGAACAAAACCGGGATTGATGCGCGCATTGAAAATGAAACCGCTATCGAGCTGAACCTCAATGACGTCCACGAGCATGCCCCCGCCGTGGCCGAGCCCGATTCCCCTTATGCACCGCCGCGTGCCAGCGTCGGCGAAAGTCTGCCGGCCTTCGCAACGCTCAAGCCGTTTGGGGTCGAAGGCCGGATCGGTCGTCTGCGTTTTCTCGCCTGGACAATGGTGCTCGGCCTGGTGACGCTACCGATAGTGGGTGTGTTCGCACTGATCGCCTTGGGGCTGGTCAGCGGCGAATCGACCACTGGCTTGATCATCGGCGGGATTCTCGCCTTCTTTTTGTTCCTCGGCTTTTTCATCGTCAGCATTCTATTCAGCGTTCAGCGCCTGCACGATATCGGCTGGTCGGGCTGGCTCTGGTTGCTCAACCTGGTGCCGGTGGTGGGCAGTTTCTTCCCGCTGGTGATCATGGTCGTGCCAGGCAATACCGGCGCCAATCGCTACGGCCCGCCGCCGCCACCGAACAGCACAGCGGTCAAAGTGCTGTGCTCGTTGTGGATCGTGTTCTTCGCGTTGATCTTTGTCGGTGGGATATTCGGCGGGTTCTCGGCCGTCCAGGACGAATATGAAAGCAATCTGGAAAGCAGCTACCAAAGCGGTTCAGTGACCACCGATGAAATCGACGTCGAGGTCGAACCTGCAGCGAATTCCGCCGACGAGGCAGCCGAACCGGCGCAGGCCCCTGTAGACTCTGCGAAAGAATGAACAGCGCTCCCCGCCGTGACACCCGCGTCGCCGGCGCGGAGCTGTTGCGATGGAGAATTGCATGACCCGTTACGCTCTGATCACCGGCGCCTCCAGCGGCATCGGCCTGGCCATGGCCGAAGCTCTGGCCCGGCGCGGCCGCAGCCTGATTCTTGTGGCTCGACAGCGTGATCAGCTGGAAAGCATTGCGATCGAATTGACCCAGCGCTTCGGCGTCGAAGTGTTGTTCCGCGCCTGCGATCTCGGCGAGCCGTTGCGCTTGTCCGGTTTTCTGCTGGAACTGGAAGAAGGCGATCGGCAGATTGATTTGCTGGTGAACTGTGCGGGTATCGGCACTTGCGGCCCGTTCCTCGCGCATGACTGGATGACCGAGCAGGATCTGATCGAGGTGAACATCCTCGCCCTCACCCGCCTTTGTCATGCGATCGGTAACAGCATGGCGCTGCAAGGTGGCGGGCAGATTCTCAACGTCGCTTCGGTGGCGGCGTTCAATCCCGGCCCGTGGATGAGCACTTACTTCGCCAGCAAGGCTTATGTGCTGCACTTTTCCGAAGCGTTGCGGGTCGAGCTGAAGAAGTGCGCAGTCAAAGTCTCGGTGCTCTGCCCCGGCCCGACCCGCACGGCATTTTTCCGCACCGCACAACTGAACACGGAAAAGCTCAACGCCAGCAACGTGCTGATGAGTCCCGAGGAAGTCGCGCTGTACACCGTGCGCGCCCTCGACAAGAACCGCGCGATCATCATTCCGGGGCGCCGCAACCGCTGGTTCGCGTTCCTGCCGCGACTGGGTTCGCGCTGGCTTAACCGCACGATTGTCGGCATGGTTAATAAAGCTTACTGCCCGCGCTGAAGCAGCACGATTCAACGCGGTACACTCGATTCAGCCCAAACAACGGAGAAAACAGCAGTGGATACTCTGTTCACCAAGATCATCAACCGGGAAATCCCGGCCAAGATCATTTACGAGGACGACCAGGTTCTGGCCTTCCACGACATCGCCCCTCAGGCACCGGTGCATTTTCTGGTGATCCCGAAGAAACCGGTGCGCACCCTCAATGACCTGACCGAAGATGACAAGGCTTTGGCCGGGCATATCCTGTTCACTGCGCAGCGTCTGGCACTGGAACTGGGTTGCGAGGACGGCTTCCGCGTGGTGATGAACTGCAATGAAAAAGGTGGCCAGACGGTTTACCACATTCATATGCATGTACTTGGTCAGCGCCAGATGAACTGGCCTCCGGGCTAAGATTCACCGACCAGGCCTGCGGTTTGTCACCTGTAGGAGCTGCCGAAGGCTGCGATCTTTTGATCTTCGAGGTAGCAAAACAAGATCAAAAGATCGCAGCCTTCGGCAGCTCCTACATAAAGCCCCCCAGTACATCCAGCACATCAAGCGCATCCAGCGTGCCGAATGACCCAGCGCAAACCTTCCCCGGCCGATTCGGTTAAACTGGCCGCCGAGATTCTTCCCGGAGGTCAGCATGACTACCCAACGTCACTACTCGCCGATTGACCGTCTTCTGCTGCAAGCCGATGCCGCGATGCGTACCCTGCTGCCCTCCAGTGGCCAGCCGTACCGTCCGTCGCCAGCGATCTTGCAGCCGGACACGCAGATGAGCGACGAAGACACCCGCCACGTCGCCGGTCTGATGCGCATCAACCACACCGGTGAAGTCTGCGCCCAGGCGTTGTACCAAGGACAAGCGCTGACCGCCAAGTTGCCGCAAGTGCGCGCAGCCATGGAGCACGCGGCTGAAGAAGAGATTGATCATCTGGTCTGGTGCGAACAGCGCATTCACCAGTTGGGCAGCCATACCAGTGTGCTCAATCCGCTGTTTTACGGGATGTCGTTCGGGATTGGCGCGGTGGCCGGGTTGATCAGCGACAAAGTAAGTCTGGGCTTTGTGGCGGCGACCGAGCATCAGGTGTGCAAACACTTGAATGAACATCTGGAGCAATTGCCGGCTGAGGACGAGAAGTCCCGGGCGATTCTGGAGCAGATGCGTATTGATGAAGAGCATCATGCGGAGAGTGCGCTGGAGGCTGGAGGGTTTCGTTTTCCGGCGCCGGTGAAGTTCGGGATGAGTATTTTGGCGAAGGTGATGACCAAGAGTACTTATCGGATTTGAGGTCTGTTTGTGTGTTGTTGCGTAGGGACCCTTCGCGAGCAAGCTTTGCTCCTACAAGGGGGTTATGGCAGACATGAAAAAAGGCGACCGAGAGGTCGCCTTTTTTTGTGTGCGGGAATCTTAGGTCGGCATGTTGCGCGCGTAGAAGATTTCCAGCATTTCGTGTTTCACCCGGTCGGTCACCTGAGCACGCTGCTCGGAGGACAGGCTGCTGGTCGCGTCGCCGAACAGGTAGTTATCCAGTTCGAAGTTCTTTAGCAGCATTTTGGTGTGGAACAGGTTTTCCTGGTACACGTTCACGTCGGTCATCTGGTACGCGTCGCGAGTGTCTTCGGAGAGGTAGTTCTGGATCGAGTTGATCTCGTGGTCGATGAAGTGCTTGTTGCCTTCAACGTCACGGGTGAAGCCGCGCACACGATAATCCACAGTCACGATGTCCGAATCGAACTGGTGAATGAGGAAATTGAGCGCTTTCAGCGGTGAGATGACACCACACGTCGACACGTCGATGTCCACACGGAACGTGGCAATACCGTCGTCCGGATGAATTTCCGGATAGGTGTGCACCGTGATGTGGCTCTTGTCGAGGTGGGCCAGGATAATTTCGGGCAACGGGCCCGGCGATTCTTCGATCTGGCTGTCGGTCGGGGTGACCGGCTCTTCAGAAATCAGAATCGTGACGCTGGCGCCCTGGGGTTCATAGTCCTGACTCGCGATGTTCAGGATGTTGGCACCAATGATATCGACAACTTCCGTGAGGATCTGCGTCAGACGTTTCGCGTTGTACTCTTTATTGATGTACTCGACGTACGCCTGCTGGTCTTGCGGGGTTTCCGCGTAGCAGATGTCATAGATGTTGAAGCT
>NZ_JBIVMX010000096.1:0-10858 GCF_044753305.1 Pseudomonas sp. NPDC088429
CGTTGACCCGTTGACTGACACACGTACACTTATCGGCCATCCCTCCCAAAGGAATAGCCCTGCTGATAGCCGTGCTGTGCAAAGCGTTCGGCCCTGCCGAATCGCTGGTGCTGGAAGACGTCGCCAGTCCTGTCGCGAAGAAGAACGAAATCCTGCTGGACGTGCACGCCGCCGGGGTCAACTTCCCCGACACGCTGATCATCGAGGGCAAATATCAATTCAAGCCGCCCTTCCCGTTTTCGCCGGGTGGCGAAGCAGCCGGCGTGGTACGTGAAGCTGGGGAAAAGGTCAGCCATCTCAAAGTCGGCGACCGGGTCATGGCCCTGACCGGCTGGGGCAGCTTCGCCGAACAGGTCGCGGTGCCGGGCTATAACGTTCTGCCGATTCCGCCGTCGATGGACTTCAACATCGCCGCCGCTTTCAGCATGACTTACGGCACCTCGATGCACGCGCTGAAGCAACGCGCCAACCTGCAACCGGGCGAAACCCTGCTGGTGCTCGGTGCATCCGGCGGTGTCGGCCTGGCTGCCGTGGAAATCGGCAAAGCCATGGGCGCCCGCGTCATCGCCGCCGCCAGCAGCGCCGAGAAACTCGCGGTGGCCAAGGCTGCCGGCGCTGACGAACTGATCAACTACAGCGAAGCCAGCCTCAAGGACGAAATCAAACGCCTCACCGACGGCCAGGGCGCCGACGTGATCTACGATCCGGTCGGCGGCGATCTGTTCGATCAAGCCATCCGCGCCATCGCCTGGAACGGCCGCCTGCTGGTGGTCGGCTTCGCCAGCGGGCGCATCCCCGAACTGCCAGTCAACCTCGCCCTGCTCAAAGGCGCGGCGGTACTCGGCGTGTTCTGGGGCTCCTTCGCTCAACGCCAGCCACAGGACAACGCGGCGAACTTCCAGCAACTGTTCGGCTGGTTTGCCGAGGGCAAATTGAAGCCGCTGGTGTCGCAGGTGTATCCGCTGAGCAATGCGGCGCAGGCGATTAATGACCTTGGGCAGCGTAAGGCTGTAGGGAAGGTTGTGGTGCAGGTTCGCTGAAACCACACTGTCATTCAGGCCAGTAACGCTGATGCCGCGTTACTGGCCGTTTCATTTCTCACCTTGAAACCCCTGCCTACCACACTCTACAAAGTTGTTTGGCGGTAACTATGTATCGCGACACTGCCCGTGGTGCTGCTTAGATTTACATCACAATAACTCTCGAATCTCCGCCGGCAAATAGGTCACGTATTTTCGTGTCGGATTGTCTCGACAGTTTCTGACGATGGTTGGAACGCGTCTATTCATCTTCGCAATCATCGCCAGACGTTGCTCATCCGACAATTGATGCCTGGTGAGTGAGTTTGAAAGATAGGCACGTGTATATTCAAAAACAGCCGAATCGACCCAGTCGAACTCGCTCATATTTCCGAGGTTTTCGTTAACGGCCCGGCATTTGACCGTTTTTAACCACTGATTGATATCCAGCGACTGGTCTTCGAGGCGGAAGATCATTGGCGCAATGATTTCCTGTTGCTCAGGTTTATCACCTTCAACGTTCCAAGGTTTAAAGCGCCACTGCGCGATCGCAACTCGAACGGCCTCGGCAAATTCAGGGTGAGTGCTTTCCTGAATGCTGATCTCGCTGACTGAACCATCCGCGCTGGCGATGAAGCTAACCTTCACCTTGCCCGTTACTCCTGCCCTTTGCAGCTCTCGCGGATAAATCGGCTTGGGATTGTTTTCCGGTATCAAAAACACGTCTGAGGCCAGCACAGAACCACCGATCACCAACAAAAACCCCACAAAAAACCACCGCATGATTGCCCCCTTCCCTAGTGAGTTGTCCTATCCGGCAACAGCACAAAGGATACGGAGCAATGGCTTTTAACTGAACGGCGCAGCTTCGCCAATGCGTGCAGGACGTTTCTCTAATCCCGTCGGGAAACTGGGAGAACCCGCAGAGCGAATTAGCGAAGGTAATTTTTCCGACGGATGTTTAGCTACTTTATGGGCGCACAACATCCCCCGGCATCAAATGCTCCTGCACTTTCTCACTGCGCGACTCCACCAACTGCCCCTTGTCGTCAAAACGCAAAACAATCAGCCAGTCATAAACCCCCACCGGCCATTTCGGCTGGCCGATCAGTGCCGGGCCGTTGCCGCCGAATGCGCCGATGAGTTTGTTGATGTGGCCGTGGTGCCAGGCGATCAGGATGGTTTTCGCCTGATTGCTGTCGCGTAACTGGCTGACCAGTTTGTCGACGTCGTTGTTGGCGAAGGGTTGTTCGATCGGCAGTTGCAGGCGTTGTGATAGCGGGATCAGTGTTTGCCGGGGGCGGATGCTTTGTGGGCTGTCGGCGGTGGCGATCAGGCGTTGCGGGGTGAGTGTTTCGTCAGCCAGTTTCAGCGGGGTGAAATAGTCGGCGTACGCGGCGGCGCGTTGTTGGCCCTGGGCGTTGAGTTCTCGGCCCACGTCCGGTTTTTCCGCATGGCGGACGATCAGTACGGTGGTGTTGCGCAGTCCCGATGCGCCAGCTCCGTGGGCGAAACTCAGCACCAGCACCGAAACGGTGACGACGGCCACCATCAACAACCTCGGCAATAACCTGCGCACATTTGGAGCCATGGTTCATCTCTGCAGTCAGTCATTCATTGAGCGCGAGTCTAAGACACAACGCGCTGATCGCTACAAAAACGCCCTGTTCTTACAGCTGAGCGACAGGTTCGTAAAGGAACGTGCGACTTCCAACATTTTCCGCTGTTTTGCCGATGCGAACCGGTGCTATTTTCGGTAACGAAACTGTAACATTCGCATCCGCAGTCAAAACAAGAAATCTGGAGCTCTTGAATGTTTGCTTTCTTTCGCCCTGCCGCACATCAGGCTCCATTGCCTGAAGAACAAATAGACAGCACCTACCGACGCCTGCGCTGGCAGATCTTCGCCGGTATCTTCATTGGCTACGCGGGTTATTACCTGCTGCGCAAAAACTTCTCGCTGGCCATGCCGTACTTGATCGACGAAGGCTACAGCCGTGGCGATCTGGGTCTGGCGATGTCGGCAATTGCCATCGCCTATGGCTTGTCGAAATTCCTCATGGGCCTGGTGTCCGACCGCTCCAACCCACGCTTCTTCCTGCCGTTCGGCCTGTTGGTTTCGGCGGGCGTCATGTTCGTGTTCGGTTTCGCGCCTTGGGCAACGTCCAGCGTGACCATGATGTTCATTCTGCTGTTCATCAACGGCTGGGCCCAGGGCATGGGCTGGCCGCCGAGTGGGCGGACGATGGTGCACTGGTGGTCGCAGAAAGAACGCGGCGGCGTGGTGTCCGTGTGGAACGTGGCGCATAACGTCGGCGGTGGCCTGATCGGCCCGCTGTTCCTGCTTGGCATGGGCCTTTTCAACGACTGGCACGCAGCGTTCTACGTACCGGCAGCGGTAGCGCTGGGCGTGGCAGTGTTCGCCTTCATCACCATGCGCGACACCCCGCAATCGGTCGGCCTGCCACCAATCGAGAAGTACAAGAACGACTACCCGGAAGGCTACGACGCCAGCCACGAAGACGAATTCAGCGCGAAAGAGATCTTCGTCAAATACGTGCTGCGCAACAAAATGCTCTGGTACATCGCCATGGCCAACGTCTTCGTCTACCTGCTGCGCTACGGCGTGCTGGACTGGGCGCCGACGTACCTGAAGGAAGCCAAGGGCTTCACCGTCGACAAAACCTCGTGGGCGTACTTCTTCTACGAGTGGGCAGGTATTCCGGGCACGCTGCTGTGCGGCTGGATGTCGGACAAGATCTTCCGTGGCAACCGTGGCCTGACCGGCATGGTGTTCATGGCATTGGTGACTGTGGCGACGCTGGTTTACTGGCTGAACCCGGCCGGCAACCCGACCGTCGACATGATCGCGCTGGTCTCGATCGGCTTCCTGATCTACGGCCCGGTGATGTTGATCGGTTTGCAGGCGCTGGAACTGGCACCGAAGAAAGCCGCCGGCACTGCGGCGGGTTTCACCGGTCTGTTCGGTTATCTCGGTGGCTCGGTCGCGGCCAGTGCGGCGATGGGCTACACCGTTGACCATTTCGGCTGGGACGGTGGTTTTGTCCTGCTGATCGGCGCGTGCCTGCTGGCGATGGCCTTCCTGGCCCCGACGCTATGGCACAAGCAAGTCGCCAGTCAGAGCCGCGAAGCGGTCGCTTGATCGCACTGTGACTGACAGCGCTTGAGCCGCGCCTCCAGATTTCGGTCTGGCATGGCGTGGCTGCGCAGGGCGTGTACGGTCTGCTCGACATAATCGCGAGTGGTGCCGTATCGCCCGCTGGCGCTTTCGAACACCTGACTCAGCACGTGATCCGGCAAGTTGCCGGCATAGCTGGGCAGGTGCCGCTCCAAGACAAATCCCAAAGCCTGCACCTGACTGCCATCTGCGAGCCGGCAGTTGAGCCAGTGTGGCCGATAGGACGGCACCGGCATCTCGCGTTTCCATAGCGCATACAGCGCTGCATCAAGATTGTCTTCCGGCAAGCGATACGCGAAGCCGCTGCACGAACCGCCGCGATCCAGACCAAAAACCAGACCGGGCATTTCCGGCGTACCGCGGTGCTCATGCGACCACAGGTACAAGCCGCGATGGTAGCCGTGCACGCGTCCACGAACGCGCTCCACCGCTGAACACTCCGGCCGCCAGATCAGCGAACCGTAGGCGAACAGCCACACCGGCCCGCCCTTGTGGCGCGCCATGGTCGATTGCATGGAAGCGAGAAGTTGTTCGTGCGTTAGCTGCGGCCCAAGATCGAGCCGCGGAGGGTAATTCAGATTCAGAAAAGCGTTTTCAATGGCGCTCATGGCGAATAGCGTTCAGCTCCCCGCGGGTAAAGAATTACTTAATAGAACGCACCGCTGTAACAATAAGGCACATATGTTTTAAGGCAATTTGAGTGCCATGGCACAGTTCTTAATTGATTGCCTGACTGATATATAACCTAGCGGTATTTATGCAATTACATAAATACCGATCGGCTATATAGAGAGTTATAACGGCTTAGGAACGTGGCTCAAGAGCGCGGCGCGTAGGCAAACACGTCGGCACGCATTTGATGGGCGTCCATCCCGGCTTCGACCAAGGCGTCGAGGGTGCCGTAGACCATCGCCGGTGAGCCGCTGGCGTAGACGTGCAGCGGCTTCAGATCGGGGAAATCTTCACAGACTGCTTCGTGCAGCATGCCGCAGCGCCCTTCCCAACCGCATTGATCGCTGACGACTTTGTGCAGGAACAGGTTGGGCAACTTCTGCCATTCGTCCCAATGTTCGATCTCATAGAAATCTTCCGGACGACGCACGCCCCAGTACAGATGTACGGGATGTTTGAAGCCATTGGCGCGGCAGTGTTCGATCAACGCGTGAATCTGGCCCATGCCGGTACCCGCAGCGACCAGCACCAGCGGCCCATCCGGCAGCTCGGCCAGATGCGTATCACCGAACGGCAGCTCAACGCGCACCATCGCGTTGCGTTGCAGCTGTTCGATCAGGCTCAGTGCACTGGCTTCGCGCGCCAGCACATGGATTTCCAGATCACGCCCGCCATGCGGTGCCGAAGCCATGGAGAACGCCGATTTCTCGCCGTTCTCGCGTTCGATCATCAAGTATTGCCCGGCGTGGTAGCGCGGTGGTTTGCCCGCCGGCGCACGCAGCCGCACGCGCCAGGTGTCGCCACCGACATCGCGGCATTCAATAACCTGACACGACAGGCTGCGCACCGGCAGTTCTCCCAGCGCGAGCACGCCATCCCACAGCAGGATGCAGTCTTCCAGCGGCTCGGCTATGCAAGTGTAGAACTCACCGTGGTCATGCACCTTGCCGGCCTGTTCGACGCGGCCTTCAACCAGCAGCGCCGCACACACGTGACAATTGCCGTTGCGGCAGCTTTGCGGGCATTCGTAGCCCAGGCGCCGCGCACCATCGAGAATCCGCTCACCGGGCTGTATCTCGAGCACTGCTCCGGAGGGCTGCAGGGTTACACGCATCAATCTATTCCTAACTGATTCCAGATGGCATCGATCCGTTGGGTGACGGCGTCGTCCTTGACGATCGCGCGGCCCCACTCGCGAGTGGTTTCGCCCGGCCACTTGTGGGTGGCATCGAGGCCCATTTTCGAACCCAGGCCGGAGATCGGCGAGGCGAAGTCGAGGTAGTCGATCGGCGTGTTATCGATCATCACCGTGTCGCGCTTGGGATCCATGCGCGTGGTGATGGCCCAGATCACGTCGTTCCAGTCGCGGGCGTTGATATCGTCGTCAGTGACGATAACGAACTTGGTGTACATGAACTGTCGCAAAAACGACCAGACACCGAGCATCACGCGCTTGGCATGCCCCGGATACGACTTCTTCATGGTCACGATGGCCATGCGGTACGAACAGCCTTCCGGCGGCAGGTAGAAGTCGGTGATTTCCGGAAACTGCTTTTGCAGAATCGGCACGAACACTTCGTTCAGCGCCACACCGAGAATCGCCGGTTCATCTGGCGGACGGCCGGTGTAGGTGCTGTGATAGATCGGTTTGATCCGGTGGGTGATGCGTTCGACGGTGAACACCGGGAAGCTGTCGACTTCGTTGTAGTAACCGGTGTGGTCGCCGTACGGGCCTTCATCGGCCATTTCGCCCGGATGGATCACACCTTCGAGGATGATTTCGGCAGTGGCCGGCACTTGCAGGTCGTTGCCACGGCACTTCACCAGTTCGGTGCGATTACCGCGCAGCAGACCGGCGAAAGCGTATTCGGAGAGGCTGTCCGGTACCGGCGTCACGGCGCCGAGGATAGTTGCCGGATCGGCGCCGAGGGCCACGGACACCGGGAACGGCTGGCCCGGATGCTTCTCGCACCATTCGCGATAATCCAGTGCGCCGCCACGGTGGCTGAGCCAGCGCATGATCACCTTGTTGCGGCCGATCACTTGCTGACGGTAGATACCGAGGTTCTGGCGTTCCTTGTTCGGGCCTTTGGTGACGGTCAGGCCCCAGGTGATCAGCGGGCCGACGTCGCCGGGCCAGCAGGTCTGCACTGGCAGCATCGCCAAGTCGACGTCGTCGCCTTCAATGACCACTTCCTGGCACACCGCGTCTTTGACGACTTTCGGCGCCATCGAGATGATCTTGCGGAAGATCGGCAGCTTCGACCACGCGTCTTTCAAGCCCTTCGGCGGCTCCGGCTCCTTGAGGAACGCCAGCAGCTTGCCGATTTCGCGCAGCTCGCTGACCGACTCGGCGCCCATGCCCATGGCCACCCGCTCGGGCGTGCCGAACAGGTTGCCGAGCACCGGAATGTCGTAGCCGGTGGGCTTTTCGAACAGCAGCGCCGGGCCCTTGGCCCGCAGCGTGCGGTCACACACCTCAGTCATCTCCAGCACCGGCGAGACGGGAATCTGGATGCGTTTCAACTCTCCGCGCTGCTCAAGCTGCTGCACGAAATCCCGAAGATCCTTGAATTTCATTGACGATGGCACCCTCAAAATAGGCGTACATCCTACCTGCTATGCAGCCCTGTGGCAGCCTGTCGCTGCTTACTTGGCTGCATTCGTCTGGGCTTTGCCAAGGTTTTCCTGGCGTTGCAGGTTAATGAACAACGGTTCCATGATCGGTGCCACCAGACGCGCGCCGACTTCCGACAGGTGATTGTCGTCGGTGTACAGCGAGTAGCCGTCGAGCTCGGCGTGACACAAACCCTTGTCGTCACACAGGCGCGGCGCCGGGTCGACGATGCGCACCGCCGGGTCTTTGGCCAGCTCAGCGAACAACTGGCTGATAAACACCTGGCGCTCGTGGTGAATGGCGACTTGCTGACCAACACCTTCAACCGAACGATCGAGCATCGCCAATCGCGTCAGGCGATACGGCGGGCTGTAGGGCTGCAACGGCGCCTCTTTGACCAGCCAGACGCGATGGCCGCTGGCACGCAATTGCGCAACCCGCGCACGCAGACCGTCGGCCAGACGTTGCTCGGCATAGGCGCGATCATAACGACCGTCCGCAGTCCGCAGGACGTGGCCCAGGTCGCCATTGGCTGCACCGTAGACGTAGAGACTCCAGCGCGCGACCAGCACCACATCGCTGACGGTTTTCTCTTTCAACGCCTGCTCGATCCGGCGATTGAAATGCGCACACACCGGGCCATGTTCCAGACCTTCCACCGGAATGCAGCCCGGTGAACTGGCGAGAATCACGCTGACGTCGTGGGCTTTCGCGCCGTCATCGAATACCGGAATCAGCGCCGTGGCGTGACTGTCGCCCCAGACCAGCGCCTGCGCAGGCACGTCGGCCACACCGTAATGACAGAACAGTTTGTCATCAGGTGTCTTGTCGTCCGCCAGGCACGCCATCAACTCCGGCCGCCAGTCGTGGCCCTTGGCATATTGCAGGGCTTGATCGGACAAACGCCAAGGCAAGCCATCGGTCCAGCGCAGCGTTTGCCCGGCCAGCGCCAGCACCAGCACACCGAGGGCGCCGGCAATCAGAATCGGCCGACGACCAGCGAGCAGACGGCGCTCGCGGAACGGTGTCTCGATGAATTTCCACGACAGATAACCCAGCACCAGCGTCAGCAGGATCAACCCGGCGCTGTCGAGCGCAGTGGTGTCTTCGACGCTGGCATAGCTGGAAAACACGAACACCGGCCAATGCCACAGGTACCAGGAATAGGAAATCAGGCCGAAACCGACCATCACCTTACTGCTCAACAATTGACCAACAACCGTCTCGCGATGACCGTTGGCGAAAATCAGCAACACCACGCCCAGCACCGGCAGCAACGCCGCCGCACCGGGGAATGGCGTGGACTTGTCGTAGCCGAACACCGCCAGCAGGATCAGGCCCATGCCGAGCAAACTCAGCAGTTGCGCAGCCATTGGCTTCAAGCGCCAGGCCTGCTTCGGCGCGACTGCCAGCATCGCACCGGCGAGCAGTTCCCAGGCGCGCATCGGCAACAGGAAGAAGGCTTTTTCCGGGTGGTGGCTGACCGCCCACACGCTCAGGCCGAAGGACACCAGCAGAATCGCGAACAGCGCCAGTCGCCAGTGTTTTAGACGACTCGACATGACGGCCAGCAGCAGCGGGAAGAGAATGTAGAACTGCTCTTCAACCGCCAGCGACCAGGTGTGCAACATCGGTTTGAGGTCAGACGCGACGTCGAAATAGCCGTCCTGACGCATAAACAGAATGTTCGAGACGAACAGCACCTGATAACGCACCGAGCGCCCCAGCTCTTCGTAATCCTTGGGCGCCATCAGGAACCAGCCCACCGCCAGCACGGCGACGATCATCGCAAACAGCGCCGGCAGAATCCGCCGCGCACGGCGTGCCCAGAACTCGACGAAGCTGAAACGCCCGGCCTGACGCTGATTCCAGATGATCGAGGTGATGAGGTAGCCGGAAATCACGAAGAACACGTCTACGCCGACAAAACCGCCGGTAAACCCCGGAACGCCAAAGTGGAAAAGGACCACGGCGATGACCGCAACGGCCCGCAAGCCGTCGATATCCCTTCGATAAGCGAGTGTGCTCATAAATCTTGAATGCCAATCAGTTGGTTATTATTTGTACAGCCTGATTCTCTTACGCGGAAACGGTCTCGTACGTTGCTGCTCATTCTGCAAGGCACAGACCTTACCAGATCGCCATCGTCCCTTCGCCCGGACAAAATACGGGCAAAAAAATAGCGCCCCCGTAGGGACGCCATTTTTATCGGCTCAATCTGCGATGTTACTTGCGCTTCATCGACAGGAAGAACTCGTCGTTGGTCTTGGTCGTTTTCAGCTTGTCGACCAGGAACTCGATCGCTGCGACTTCGTCCATCGGGTGCAGCAGCTTGCGCAGAATCCACATGCGCTGCAGTTCGTCGTCGGCGGTCAGCAACTCTTCGCGGCGGGTGCCCGAGCGGTTGATGTTGATCGCAGGGAACACGCGCTTCTCGGCGATCTTGCGATCCAGAGGCAGCTCCATGTTGCCGGTACCCTTGAACTCTTCGTAGATCACTTCGTCCATTTTCGAGCCGGTTTCAACCAGCGCGGTGGCGATAATGGTCAGCGAGCCGCCTTCTTCGATGTTACGTGCCGCACCGAAGAAACGCTTTGGCTTCTCGAGGGCGTGAGCATCGACACCACCGGTCAATACCTTGCCGGAGCTCGGGATCACGGTGTTGTAGGCACGCGCCAGACGGGTGATGGAGTCGAGCAGGATCACCACGTCTTTCTTGTGTTCGACCAGGCGCTTGGCCTTCTCGATCACCATTTCAGCTACCTGTACGTGACGGGTCGGCGGCTCGTCGAAGGTCGAGGCAACCACTTCGCCGCGCACGGTGCGCTGCATTTCGGTTACTTCTTCCGGACGCTCGTCGATCAGCAACACGATCAGGTGAACTTCAGGGTTGTTACGGGCGATGTTCGCTGCGATGTTTTGCAGCATGATCGTTTTACCGGCTTTCGGCGGTGCCACGATCAGACCACGCTGGCCTTTGCCGATCGGGGCGCACAGGTCGATCACACGACCGGTCAAGTCTTCGGTGGAACCGTTACCGGCTTCCATCTTCATGCGCACGGTCGGGAACAGCGGTGTCAGGTTCTCGAAGAGAATCTTGTTTTTCGCGTTCTCCGGACGATCGAAGTTGATCGTGTCGACCTTGAGCAGTGCGAAATACCGCTCGCCTTCCTTCGGAGGGCGAATCTTGCCAACGATGGTGTCACCGGTGCGCAAGTTGAAACGGCGGATCTGGCTCGGCGAGACGTAAATGTCGTCTGGGCCGGCGAGATAGGAAGCGTCAGCGGAGCGCAGGATGCCGAAGCCGTCCTGGAGATTCTCCAGCACGCCATCACCGGAGATTTCCTCGCC
>NZ_JBIVMX010000097.1:0-10815 GCF_044753305.1 Pseudomonas sp. NPDC088429
AGCGCCAGATTGACGTTCGACTTACCGACGATACCGACGATGCCACACATGCGACGCAACCCCAACTAAATCGATCAGAACTCAACAACACTCACTCAGGCGTTTTCGCCGACGGCAAGAGTTGCTCCTTGAACGGAATATCAGCGGGTACGCTGATTCCGCTGGCAAGCCACTGACTGCTCCACCCGAGGATCAGGTTTTTGGACCAGTCGGCGACCAATAGAAACTTGGGAACGAGTTGGGATTCTTTCCACCACCCGTCCTGCTGTACCGGCCCCAGGCTCAACAGCCCGATCGCCACGACCACCAGCAACACGCCACGCGCTGCGCCGAAGGCCATGCCGAGGAATCGATCGGTCCCGGATAATCCGGTGACGCGTACCAACTCGCCGATAAGATAATTGATCATTGCGCCCACGATCAGTGTGGCGACAAACATGATGGCACAGCCCGCGATCACGCGAGCCGATGGGGTTTCGATGTATCCGGCGAGGTACTCGGACAATGAACCACCGAACATCCAGGCGACGACTCCTGCGATGATCCAGGTCACCAGCGATAATGCTTCTTTGACGAAGCCGCGGCTCAAACTGATCAAAGCGGAGATGGCGATGATTGCAACGATCGCCCAGTCAACCCAGGTAAATGGCACAGTGCAGCCTACAGACGGATAAGGCGGCGCATTTTAGCAGAGCGCATGCCTCTCGGTAAGCTGCGATTGTCAGTGCATTTCAATCGAGGCGATAGTTTTTAACCGCGCTCAGGCTGGAAGCGCACGACAAAACCCTTGAGGTTCTGCTGACGGCTCAAAAGATCACGCAAACGATCGGCTTCAGCGCGCTCGATCAGCGGGCCGACAAACACCCGATTCTTGCCATCGGCCGTACGGATATAGGCGTTGTAACCCTGGCTGCGCAGGGTTTTCTGCAAGCTTTCAGCGCTGGCACGGCTCGACAGGCTAGCCAGTTGCACCGACCAGCTCACCGACAGACCGTTGGCATCGACGCGACTTTGCGTGGTGTCCGGCTTGCTCGCTGCGGCGCTCGGGCCGGCAGTAATCGGCTGAGCAGGCGCAGGAATCGGTTTTGAGGTTGGCGGCGGCGTTGTCGGTTTGACGATCTGCGCTGGCACTACCGGTGCGGCGGCGATCGGTGCCGAAGGCGCTTCTTGCTCGGCAACCTCTTCGTCCGTCGGCACAGGCTCTTGCGGCAAGGCTTGCGGTTCAGGCACGGCGACCGGCTCGACCTGCACTTGCGGCACGGTCGGGGCTTGCGGGGAAGCCGGTGCTTCCACGACAACCTGACGCTGTTCGTCCTGACGCGAAAACAGCATCGGCAGGAAAATCACCGCCAACGCCACCAGCACCAGAGCGCCCACCATGCGCTGCTTGTACGCTTTATCCAGCAAAGCCATTTGCCGCTTCCTCCGTGGAGTGCCGGGCCAACCATTCAAGGGCCTCGGCAACACAATAAAATGATCCGAACAACAGAATCTCGTCGTCGCTTGTCGCCACTGCGCATTGACCGTCCAGCGCGGCGGCGACACTGTCGTAAGACGTGACCGACGCACCAAGGTTCTGCAATGCCGCGTTTAATTCGGCCACCGGACGTGCGCGCGGCGAATCCAGCGGCGCGACAGCCCAATGCTCGACACTAGCATTCAATTCGCCGACAACACCATCCAGATCCTTGTCGGCCAACAAACCGAACACTGCCAGGCGCTTGCCGACCGGTGGCCGCGAGGCCAGCCGACGGGCCAGATACTCGGCCGCGTGCGGGTTATGCCCCACATCCAGCAACACATTGAGGCGTTTGCCGTTCCACTCGAACGAACGGCGATCCAGACGCCCGACCACGCGAGTCGCCTGCAAGGCGGCAATGATCTGCTCGGCATGCCACGGCAAACCGAGCAACAGATAAGCCTGCAACGCCAGCGCAGCGTTCTCCATCGGCAGATCGAGCAGCGGCAAGTCGCGCAATTCGACAGCCTGACCCTGCGCATCGGTACCGCGCCACTGCCAGTGCTGATCGGTGATACCGAGATCGAAATCACGCCCGCGCAGGAAGAACGGACAGGCCAGTTCGCGCGCCTTGTCGAGCAACGGTTGCGGAGGATTCAGATCGCCACACAAGGCAGGTTTGCCCTGACGGAAAATCCCGGCCTTCTCGAAAGCCACGGATTCGCGGGTGTCGCCCAGATAATCGGCGTGATCGACGCCAATACTGGTGACCAGCGCGATGTCGGCATCGACTACGTTGACCGTGTCCAGACGCCCGCCCAGCCCAACTTCGAGCACCACAGCGTCGAGTTTTGCCTGTTGAAACAGCCAGAACGCCGCGAGGGTGCCCATTTCGAAGTAGGTCAGGGAAGTGTCGCCGCGCCCGGCCTCAACCGCAGCAAAGGCTTCGCACAGCTGTGCGTCAGTGGCTTCGACGCCATTGAGCTGCACCCGCTCGTTGTAACGCAGCAGGTGCGGAGAATTGTAGACACCGACGCTCAGGCCCTGCGCACGCAGCAATGAAGCCACGAATGCGCAGGTCGAACCTTTGCCGTTGGTGCCGGTGACCGTAATCACCCGAGGCGCCGGCTGGCCCAGCCCCATGCGGGACGCTACCTGTTGCGAACGCTCCAGACCCATGTCGATGGCCGACGGATGCAACTGCTCAAGGTAGGCGAGCCATTCGCCAAGGGTGCGCTCGGTCATAGGCCAGCAGGTACCGGTGGAACCACGATCGGCTCGATTGGCGCGGCGACGAATTTCGGCGTCGGCTTGCCAGTCATTTGTGCCAACAGGTTACCCAGACGCGGGCGCAGTTCCTGACGGTGGATGATCATGTCGATCGCGCCGTGTTCCAGCAGGAATTCGCTGCGCTGGAAGCCTTCCGGCAGTTTTTCACGCACGGTTTGTTCGATAACGCGCGGGCCGGCAAAGCCGATCAGGGCTTTTGGTTCACCGACGATCACATCGCCGAGCATCGCCAGACTCGCGGAAACACCGCCGTAGACCGGGTCGGTCAGGACGGAGATGAACGGAATGCCTTCTTCACGCAGACGCGCCAGCACAGCCGAGGTCTTGGCCATCTGCATCAGCGAGATCAGTGCTTCCTGCATGCGCGCACCGCCGGAAGCGGCGAAGCAGATCATCGGGCAACGGTTTTCCAGCGCATAGTTGGCAGCACGTACGAAACGCTCACCAACGATGGCGCCCATGGAACCGCCCATGAAGCTGAATTCAAACGCCGAAACCACCACCGGCATGCCCAGCAGGGTGCCGCTGACCGAGATCAGCGCGTCTTTCTCGCCGGTCTGCTTTTGCGCAGCCACCAGGCGATCCTTGTACTTCTTGCCGTCGCGGAATTTCAGACGGTCAACCGGCTCCAGATCGGCGCCCAGTTCATTGCGACCTTCGGCATCGAGGAAGATGTCGATGCGCGCACGTGCGCCGATGCGCATGTGGTGGTTGCACTTGGGGCAAACGTCCAGGGTCTTTTCCAGCTCCGGACGATACAGCACAGCCTCGCAAGACGGGCATTTGTGCCAAAGACCTTCAGGCACCGAGCTCTTCTTGACCTCGGAACGCATGATCGAAGGGATCAGTTTGTCTACTAACCAGTTGCTCATGCTTTCTTTCTCCAGTACCGGCGGCCCGAACCTTTCGATTCGCAACCCCGCGTATGCCCTTGAGCTAAATTCATGTGTGCGGCGATGGTTGGTGAACCGCCACGGTCAGCGCGAAACATGACCTGCGTGCAATCCGGACAACCCTCAGCCACGCTTGCTTTGTGCAAGTGCATTGATGGACGGCGGCAGACTGCCAGCCGTCACATCAATATCGGCACCGCCACTCTGTAAGAACTAGTAGGAACTTGTAGGAGCTGACGAGTGCAACGAGGCTGCGATCCTTTGATCTTGTTTTTTACGATCAAAAGATCGCAGCCTCGTTGCACTCGTCAGCTCCTACAGGCTCCTACAGGTTCCTGCTGGTTCCTATTTCTCTTTTACTGACTTGATAAATGCGCGGATCTTTGCGTGATCCTTGATGCCCTTGCTCGCCTCTACCCCGCCGCTGACGTCTACGGCGTAGGGTTTTACCTGGGCCACGGCGCCCGCGACGTTTTCCGGGGTCAGGCCGCCGGCCAGAATCAACGGCTTGCTCAAACCTTGCGGAATCAAAGACCAGTCGAACGCCTCGCCGGTTCCGCCAGGCACGCCTTCAACATAGGTGTCGAGCAACACACCGCTGGCGCTTGGGTAGGCATCTACAGCCGCAGCGATGTCGTCGCCAGCCTTTACCCGCAACGCTTTGATGTACGGGCGATGCCAGCCTTCACAGTCTTCAGCGACTTCATCACCGTGGAACTGCAGCAGATCCAGCGGCACCGCATCGAGGATTTCCCCCAACTCGCAGCGGCTGGCGTTAACGAACAGGCCCACGGTGGTCACGAACGGCGGCAACGCCTTGATGATCGCCCGCGCCTGTTGCACGGACACTGCGCGCGGGCTCTTGGCGTAAAACACGAATCCGATCGCATCCGCCCCGGCCTCAACGGCGGCCAGCGCATCTTCTATGCGGGTAATCCCGCAGATCTTGCTGCGAACGGCTGACATGTCGAGAAAAACTCCAAGGCAAAATCCGGGAAAGTCCCGGATGGTAACAAAAGCGTTCGAGGGCGTCAGCCGTCAAGTTCCGAGAATCCCGTAAGGAAATGTGGACCGATAAAACGCTCGGGCAACGGGAATTCATCGTGGTACTCAACCTGCACCAGATACAGGCCGTACGGATGCGCTGTCACCCCGCCGGAGCGGCGTTCACGGCTTTCCAGCACTTCCTTCATCCACTCGACCGGCCGCTCGCCCGCACCGATGGTCATCAGGACGCCAGCGATGTTGCGCACCATGTGATGCAGGAAGGCGTTGGCGCGGATGTCGAGGACGATCATCTTGCCGTGGCGGGTGACGCGCAGGTGATGCATCTTCTTGATTGGCGACTTGGCCTGGCACTGACCGGCACGGAACGCGCTGAAATCATGGGTGCCGATCAGGTGCTGCGCGGCCTCGGCCATGCGCTCGACGTCGAGCGGACGATGGTTCCAGGTGATTTCTTCGTTGAGGTGCGCCGGACGGATCTGATCGTTGTAGATCACGTAGCGATAGCGCCGGGCGATGGCCTTGAACCGCGCATGGAAATGCGCCGGCATCACCCGCGCCCAACTGACGCTGATGTCGTGGGGCAGATTGATGTTGGCGCCCATGACCCAGGCTTTCAGCGAGCGATCGACCGTGGTATCGAAATGCACCACTTGTCCGCAGGCATGTACGCCAGCGTCGGTACGCCCGGCGCACTGCAAGGAAACCGGCGAGTTGGCGACTTTCGACAGGGCTTTTTCGAGCTCTTCCTGCACCGTGGCCACACCCGTCAACTGGCGCTGCCAGCCACTGTAGCGCGAGCCTTTGTATTCAACGCCCAGCGCAACGCGGTAAAAGCCGTCGGGGGCCATTTCGGCGACCGGGTTATCTATGTTTGCCAAGGTGGGACAGCCTGCTGTTTTTGCAAAGGCGGGCATTATAAGGCCTCAAGATCAAAAGATCGCAGCCTTCGGCAGCTCCTACACAGAAATCCGCATTCCCCCGTAGGAGCTGCCGAAGGCTGCGATCTTTTGATCTTGAAAACCCAAACAAAAACGGCAGCCTCTATGGGCTGCCGTTTCGTTTACCGCTGGACTGATTACAAGCTCGACAGCATGTCCTTGGCCTCGCCCCGCTGCTTCTCGTCACCCTCGGTCAACACTTCGTTGAGGATGTCGCGCGCGCCGTCGCTGTCGCCCATGTCGATGTAGGCCTGAGCCAGATCGAGTTTGGTCGCCGCTTCGTCGGTGCCGGAGAGGAAGTCGAAATCGTCTTCGCCCAGATCAGCGTCCAGCGCCGCATCCGCCTCAGTAAACGTCGGCTCGGCGATGTTCTGCGACAGACGATCCAGTTCAGCGTTGACGTCATCCAACTCCGCCGCGAACGCGTCAGGCTCGGCCGGTGGATTGGAATCCATCTCGTCCGCCAGCGACAGATCGAAATCGGCCGGCAGCTCCAGATCGTCCTGCGGTACGTCAGCCACGACGGGCGGCTCAACCGGCGACAGGTCTTTCACGCCATCGTCCAGATCCAACAGGAAGTCGTCTTCGGCCAGAGTGGCTGGCGATGGTTCGGCGCCGAGATCCAGATCCAGATCGAAGTCCGACAGGTCGTCGAGGTTTTCTTTGATGTCGGTCTGCTGTTGCAGCACCGATTCAAAGCTCAGATCGTCATCCGCCGGGAATTCGTCGAGTTCGGCCAGTGCTTCCGGCGCTTGCGGCTCAACAACAGGCGCAGGCTCGATCGGCGTGATGTTGTCGAGATCGTCCAGGCTCAGGTCAAACGCGCTGTCGAGATCATCTTCCGCCGGTGCCGGGGCAGCAGCAGGTGCTTCCGGCTCATCCAGCAGCAAGTCTTTGACGTATTGCGCGTCCAGTTCGGCAGCAACAGCGGCAGCGGCCAAGCCACCGGCAGCGACAAGGGCCATGGCCGGGAAGCGGCTTTTCAGCTCTTCGACCTTGGCGAAGTTATCGCCATTGGCCACCAGTTGACGCTCCTGAGCAACGAACGCATCGCGATCGCCCTGCTGACCGTAGACTTCCATCAGTTTCAGACGCAGATCACTGCGCTGCGGCTCGAGGCTGACGCCCTCCTCCAACAACGCAGCAGCCTGATTCAGGCGACCGGCGTTGATGTGCGATTGCGCTTTGTCGAGCACGTCATCGGAGCGCTCGGCGGCTGGAGAAACCAGCGGCGCCGCAATCGGCGTGGCCATGACCACTGGCGCAACGACCGCTGCCGGCGCAGGCGTTGGCGCCGGAGCCGGGGTATTGAGTGTGACGCTGGCGGCTGGTGTTTCCAGACCTTCGAAGCTGCTTTCCGGCAGATCCTGTTCAGCGGAGAACTCTTGTTCTTCGGACAAGGCACGCGCCATGCGCATGTGTTTCTCGGCTTCCTGCTGAGCTTTGCGGCGACGCGCCAGCAGCAACAGCAGGAGCAGCAGAACCACCGCACCGCCACCGATCAGCCCCAACAGAACAGGGTTGGTCAGCAGCTCATTGAAGGTTTTCTCGTCATCGACAACCGGTTTTGGCTCGGCAGTCGGCGCTACCGGCGCATCGACTGGCGGTGCAATCGCCGATTCCGGGGTTGGCGACGCGGCCGCTTCTGCCGGAGTTGCAGGCGGTGTCGCGGCCAACTCGGCGGTAATCGCAGGCACCGCAGGCACCACTGGATTTGCAGCGTTAGCGGCTGGTGCAGCGCCCGAGCCTTCAGCCTGCAGCTTCGCCAGTTGATTGTTCTTCAGCTCGATCAGTTTTTGCAGCTTGTCCATCTGACTTTGCAGATCGGACACGCGGCTCTTCAATTCCTCGTTGTCGCGACGGGTCGTGTCGAGGCTTTCCTGCGTGACCGCCAGTTTGTTGCTCAGCGCCTTGGCATCGCCGGCCGGGCCCTTGCCGCGCGCCTTGGCGCTTTCGGCAGACACCAGGCTCAGATTGTCGCTGGTATTTGGCGCAGCGCCGCTATTGCCACGACCACGATTGGTCGCATCCAGCTGCTGCTGGCCAGTGCCAGGCTTGGCCACGTAACGACGGCCCGAGCGCCAGGCATCGTTCTGCGCAGCGACTTCTGCAATGGCGGCGGCTTGTGGCAGCGCGGTGCTTTGTGTCGAATCCGGCAGACGCAGCACCTGACCGGTTTTCAAGCGGTTGATGTTGCCACCGATAAAGGCGTCCGGGTTCAGCGCCTGAATCGCCAGCATGGTCTGCTGCACCGAGCCGCCATTGCGCGCTTTCGCGGCGATTTCCCACAAGGTATCGCGGGCGGTCGTGGTGTATTGAGTCGAGTGCGTGGCGCCAGTGGTTGGCGCGGTGACGGTTTGCGACGGCGCCGGTTGCGCAGCGGCATCAGCCGTCTGCGGCGAGAACTTCGACGGATCGAGCAGTACGCTGTAGTCGCGCAGCAGACGGCCGTTCGGCCACATCACCTGCACGAGGAATTTCACCATCGGCTCGGACAGCGGCTTGCTCGACGTCACGCGCAGTACGCTTTTACCACTGGCATTGAGCACTGGGGTAAACGTCAGGTCATTGAGGAAGGCCTGGCGATCAACGCCGGCCTTGGCAAAATCTTCGGGTGAAGCCAGGCTCGGCACCACTTCGGCAGCGGTGAGATCCTTGACGTCGAGCAGCTCGATTTCAGCCACCAGCGGCTGGTTCAGGGTCGACTTCAGGGTCAGCTCCCCGAGCCCGAGGGCATGCGCCATACCGGAGGACAGCGCCGAGGCGGCCGCTATTGCTAACACCAGTTTGCGAACTTGAACCATAGCCTCATCCTTTGTTTGAACGTTCCTCGGCCAGCGAGAAGATATTGATTGTCGCTGCCGTAAGGCATTGCGCGCGACGACGACAGATGTCGCGCGCGATCATTTCTTTGATGCCCCGGAAAGTCCCGGAGGGTGACACGTTTTCAACTGCTCCGGGCAAGCATAGCGCTCACCTAGAATCAGTCGACAAATTGTTGCCAAGTATCTTTTACAGCAGGTCTTTTATCAACAATTCAGCTACCTGCACAGCGTTAAGGGCCGCGCCTTTGCGTACGTTATCTGACGTCAGCCACAGATTAAGTTCCGCCGGGTCGTCGACACCGCTGCGCACGCGCCCGACATAGACCACGTCCTGCCCTACTGCATCACCGACCGCAGTCGGATAATCACCGGCCTCAACCAGCTCGATCCCCGGCGCCGCTTCGAGCGCCGCGTTGACCTTTTTCAGGTCGACGGCCTTCTTCGACTGCAAGGTCACGCTAAAGCTATCGCCAAAAAACACCGGGGCTTGAACGCAAGTTGCGGAAATCTTCAATAAAGGTTGCGCCAGCACTTGGCGCAGCTCGCGCACCAGACGTTTTTCCAGCAGCGTGTGCCCGTTCGCGTCCGGCGTGCCGACCTGAGCCAGCAGGTTGAACGCTACCTGCCGGTCAAAAAAGGTTGGCTCCAGCGGGCGCATGTTCAGCAGCTCGGCGGTTTGCCGCGCCAGCTCAGTCACCGCTTCGCGACCTTGCGCGGACATCGCCAGACTGGCGCTGACATTGACGTATTGCAGATCGATCAGATCGAGCAACGGCGTCAATACCACCGCGAGCGTGGTGGCTGACGGGCTAGGGCTGCTGACCTGGAACGGCGCTTTCAGATTGGCGAGTACAGCGGCGTTGGCTTCCGGCACCACTTGCGGCGCCTGATCGGCCGGCAAGGCGCCGGACAAGTCGATCAGCGAGCAACCAGCAGCGTGAGCGCGCGCCGCGTAACTCAGGGTGATGGCCGGGCCAGCGGCGAAAAACACCAGTTTGACCTTGCTGAAATCGAACTCGTCGACCTCACGCACGCGCACGTTTTTGTTACGGAACAGCACCGAGCTACCGGCGGATTCGCTGCTGGCCAGTAGGTGCAGGTTGCCGACCGGAAAGTCGCGCTCTTCGAGAATCTGTACGAGGGTTTCGCCGACAGTACCGGTGGCGCCGATTACGGCAATATCTAGGGTCTGGGTCATGGTGCGAGCCTCTGGCGAAACGGGGGGAGCGGCACTTTACCGGGTGACTGGCGCACAGGCAATTTCTGCCCACCCGGATCATTCCCACGCTCCGCGTGGGAATGCCGCATCGGACGCTCCGCGTTCGGCTTGTAAAGGGACGCGGAGCGTCCCGGGATGCATTCCCACGCAGAGCGTGGGAACGATCGGCATAAAAAAACCCGCACCTCTTTCAAGGCACGGGCTCTTTCATTGCTTCAAGCGATCAACGCTCGAGCAAAATCCGCAACATGCGACGCAGCGGTTCGGCGGCGCCCCACAGCAGTTGGTCGCCAACGGTGAACGCGCCGAGGAACTGCGAGCCCATGTTGAGCTTGCGCAGACGGCCAACCGGCACATTCAAGGTGCCGGTAACCTTGGTCGGGCTCAGCTCCTGCATGCTGATATCGCGGTTGTTCGGTACCAGTTTGACCCAAGGGTTGTGCTGGCTGATCAGCCCTTCGATATCGGCGATCGGTACGTCTTTGTTCAGCTTGATGGTCAGCGCCTGGCTGTGGCAACGCATGGCGCCAATGCGCACGCAGATGCCGTCGACCGGGATCGGGCTCTTGAAGCGACCGAGGATCTTGTTGGTCTCGGCCTGAGCTTTCCACTCTTCACGGCTCTGGCCGTTCGGCAGTTCCTTGTCGATCCACGGGATCAGGCTGCCGGCCAGCGGTACGCCGAAGTTTTCGGTCGGGTACGCTTCGCTGCGCATGGCATCAGCAACGCGACGGTCGATGTCAAGGATCGCGCTGGCCGGATCGGCCAGTTGATCAGCGACAGCGGCGTGGGTCGCGCCCATTTGCTTGATCAGTTCACGCATGTTCTGCGCGCCGGCACCGGAGGCCGCTTGATAAGTCATGGCGCTCATCCACTCGACCAGACCGGCTTCGAACAGACCGCCCAGGCCCATCAGCATCAGGCTGACGGTGCAGTTGCCGCCGATGTAGTTCTTGGTGCCCGCATCGAGCTGCTGATCGATGACCTTGCGGTTCACCGGATCAAGAATGATGACCGCGTCATCGTTCATGCGCAGGCTCGAGGCCGCGTCGATCCAGTAACCCTGCCAACCGGCTTCGCGCAGTTTCGGGAACACTTCGCTGGTGTAGTCGCCGCCTTGGCAGGTCAGAATCACGTCGAGGGTCTTCAGCTCATCAATGCTGTAAGCGTAATTGAGAGGAGC
>NZ_JBIVMX010000098.1:0-10593 GCF_044753305.1 Pseudomonas sp. NPDC088429
CTTCTTGGTCATCACGTTATACCTGTTTGCGAGTGGCCCAGTTCAGGCCTTGTTTGGTGAGCAAACGAATGTTCGGGTCGGCGAGATTGCTCGTGTCGTGGCCGATCGAGTGGTAGAACACTCGGCCTTCACCCCATTGGCGCACCCAGGCGACAGGGCAGCGATGGCCTTT
The DNA here is from genome assembly GCF_044753305.1 of Pseudomonas sp. NPDC088429. Taxonomy (NCBI): domain Bacteria; kingdom Pseudomonadati; phylum Pseudomonadota; class Gammaproteobacteria; order Pseudomonadales; family Pseudomonadaceae; genus Pseudomonas; species Pseudomonas sp. NPDC088429. The sequence continues at coordinate 173 of NZ_JBIVMX010000098.1, forward strand.
CAGCCATGGCATCGGGTTGCCGTCGAACGTGGTTTCAGCAAGCACGTGCAGGTTGGGATCTACCTGCATGTAGTACTGTTCGGAGCGCACTTCGAAATTCTGCACTCCGCGAGACACTTCGTGTTCACTATCGATGACGTTGACCATGTAAGGGTGGGGATAACCCTCTCCCGTAGGATGTTCGAGGAAAGAGCCACCGAGCACCATGTGGTATTTCAAGCTGGCGCGAAACGCCGCGCCCGCACCATGCCAGCCAACCAAGCCGGTTCCACTCTCGATTGCCGCGAGCAAATGATTTTCTTGAGAAGCGGTAAGGGTTTCCGTGGTGACCGCGTTGTTCCATCCCACTACAATTAGGTCATACTTTGTTAAGTCGCGATCGAGCGTAAAAATATCCGTTGAATCTTCAACATCGAAATCCAACTCATTGAAAACCTCTCTGGCCCATGCAGCAACTTCATAGGGATAGTGGCCGGGCCATCCGCCATATAAATATAGAACCTTGCTCACGATAAAACCTCTTTTAGTTATGATGAGGTTGTTTTTATAAATTCAACTTAAACAGAATGTAGGCGCGTCTCGGCAACTTTAGTGTTGATGATTCCGAAGTCCTCGGTTGCAATATGATCAGCGACACGCAACGCCTGTGCGGCGATCGTCAGAGCTGGGTTAACGGCAGCCGATGATGGGAAAAAAGAGGCATCAACTACAAACAAATTCCGGTGGTCAAAAGCGCGGCAAAACGGATCGAGAGCAGCGGTGGAGGAGTCTTTGCCAAAACGCACGGTGCCGCACTGATGTGAAGTCGATGCGGCGGGCATCAGCTTGGTCAATACCAGTGGCAGCCCAGCTTTACGCATCATTCGCGTCATGCGTTTCACCAGCTCTTTATGCGCGCGGAGGTTGTTGCGTTTGGTGTCCAGCTTAATCATGCCGTTTTCGACAGTCACCCGGTTATTCGGGTCAGGCAAGTCTTCGGACATGATCCACCAGTCAAAACTGCGCGCTGCGATGAAAGCATTGACGAAATCAGGCACCCATTTGTTAGCGGCGGTCATCATGCCTGCCTTGAGCTTTCCCAACGAGTGGATGCAGCCCATGGGATGCGGAAACGCCTTATCACCAAAGTAAAAGTCGTTCATCGCTACCGTTTTCTGAAAACGGGTTTGGTTCTTATTCGCCGAAACTGCCATCAGTGCAGTGTTGTTGTGGGCCATGTAATGCCGACCAACCACGCCGGAGCTATTGGCGACGCCATTCGGCGCCTGCGGGCACGATGACTTAAGCAAAAGCGCAGCCGAATTCACCGCGCTGGCAGACAAAATGATGATGCGCGCTGAAAGCACTTCTCTGAGTCCATCGTGTTCAACCTCAACACCCGAAACGTGTTTGCCGTCATCTGACAGGATTAAGCGATGAACCTGAGTTTTGGTTCGTAACGTTACACGTCCGGTAGCAAGTGCAGGTTGCACGACGCTAATTTCCGCGTCCGCTTTTGCTTCGACTTTGCACGGATAACCATCGCACGTATCACAACGAATGCATGCACCGGTGGGCGCCATGCGAATTGCAGCAGGCTGAGGGAAGGGCTTGAAACCCTGGCGCCGAACCTTTTCCATCAGCGCCACCATTGGAGGATCAGACACGACTCCCGACAGTGGAAAAGGGGAAGAGCGTGGCGCTTCACTTGGATCAATGCCGGCAGTGCCATGAGTATGGTAAAGACGCTCGGCCTGGGCGTAGTAAGGTTCGAGGTCGTGATAGCTGATGGGCCATGCAGGAGACACTCCTTCGAAATGAGAAACCTCTTCAAAATCGCGCTCGCGGAAACGAATCATTGTGCAGCCGAAAAATTTTGAAGCGCCGCCGACGTTGTAGTAAATGGAGGGGCTAAACGGCTGATTATCACCATCTAGCCACGTGTCCTCGCCCACGTACTTTCGGTCTACATATACCGCTTTTGGACTCCAGTTATCGGCTTCCCGAGGCAAGTAATCTCCGCGCTCCAAGACTAAAACATTGAGACCGCGCTGAGCTAGGCGTAGGGCCGACGTGCCTCCCCCAACGCCGCTACCAATGACGATGACGTCAGGCGCCACCTCTTCTTTCTTATTCATTCGCAACTTCCTCACCCATGCAGGCACTGTAATCAGGCCGCAGTCCGAACAGCATTCACGGTGAGTTCAGGCTACCGCCCCTTGAACTGAAATCAATTTCGCAGTCGACTTCTTGCCCTCTCAAACTGACGCAACTTGAAAGTGTTTAGGCCCCGATGTATCGCATCTTTGTGTCGCTTGGTAACGCGAGTTGACGCATAACGGGGCGTGGGCGGAGGGAGCTAACCTTGGAAAGCCGCAAGATCTGGCGTATGGATTTATGGGCACCGTTTTTGCTTGGCGCCCTTGCATGTTTCCGAATTCGGAGCTGTGGTGACAAGAACCACTGAACGCGGCAGTTAAGGATGGTAGGAAGAGATGCAGAGTGAAGATCATTTTCCGGAGAATCTGCGCACCTTGTGTGAGCAGGTTGGAACGATTTCCGAAATGTGCCGCAAGATCGGTATCAATCGGCAGCAGTTTAATAAATACCTTGCGGGTACACATGCGCCTTCAAAGAACAATCTGCGGGCAATCGCCGGTTTTTTTGGGGTCAGTGCCGACGTGCTTTTCTCTGCGCCAAATGACTTTCGTTCAATGGTGGAGGGCGGCCATTTCCATCTGTTCCGCAATCTGATCCAGTCGCCGAAGATGCTGATGTTCATCGACGAAGTGGTGAAAGTGAACGAAAACAAGCTGAGTGAACTAGTCGGCGTTTATGAGCGCTACCATTATTCTTCGATCTACAAAGGACAGATTCTGCGCTCGCTTTTCTGCCTTTATGAGCGCGACGGGGTGCTCATGCATTATTACCTCGAACGTTTTCCCGACATGAATGGCTCCGGCAAGATCGATTACCTTTTCAAATACCACGGGCTAAGTTTTTTTATTGCCAATCGCTTGTTCTCTATCGACTTCGAGACGATCCAGAAAAACGAGATGACGTTTAGTAATCTGGCGGCCATCAATCGCAATTCAAAGAAGTACATTTTCGGTGTGAGCAGTGGCATTGCTGCCACCATGATGCGTCAACCAGTAGCCGTCAAAGTAGCAATGTGTCATGTCGATAAAGGCTTGATCCGCAAGTCGCACATCCGTCGCGCCACCGTGTTGTCTCCCAGTGACCCTTCCATTCCCAAGGAAGTCATCATTTATCTGAACACGGGCAACACCTCAATCGATTCGGCCTGAATGACGCGAGTGCGCCAGTCTGCGAAGACTGCGCACGTCTTGCGAAATTTACAATGTCTTGCTCCACCGTCAATTTGCTACGACAACAAAGCAATGGATTGAGTGGAGAAAGACATGCCTGGCACCGTCAACAGTTACATGATGCCTTTTTCGAACATCGCGCATCTGCCGCTCGCGGAGAAATTCCGAGCCACCCAGCTCGCTGGATTCCAGGAGCTGTCACTGATGCCGTCCGAACTGGAACGCATCATCGAGCAGGGAACCTCCTTGACGGATATCCGGCGCATGGCCGAAGACTGGGGCGTGCGCATCACACGACTTGATCCTCTCAATACCTGGCCGAGAATTTGGCATCCAGACAATATGGATGCCGCTTACATCGCGACCGTGGACACCACCGCTGAGCGTTTCATGGAACTCAGTGACGCGCTCGGTTGCACACACATGAGCCTCAATGCCACGTTCCCGCTTAAAGCTATGCCGCATGCGGAGATTGTCGAGCATTTCGCCAACATTTGTGCCCTGGCCGCCAGACACGGCATGTTCTGCGACCTTGAGTTTATCCCATTGTGGGGCGTACCGACCCTGGCCATGGCATGGGATATCGTGCGTGATTCCGGCGCAGCGAATGGCGGTCTGGTATTTGATGCGTGGCACTTTGTGCGCGGGGGCTCGAATATTTCTTTGCTGCATGAAATCCCCGGCGATCGCATCCACTGCGTCCAACTCAATGACGGCCCTTTAGCCCTCCCTGCCGGCGTTTCGATTAAGGATAACTGTTACGACCGACTGTTCCCGGGTGACGGTGAGTTTCCGCTCACCGCACTTATCAAAGTACTGGCTGCTATCGGTGGCTTGAATCAGGTAGGGCCGGAAGTATTCTCTCCCGTGCTTACGGATATGACCGCCGAGCAGGTCGCAGCCAAGAGCGCAGAGACCATCGCACGTGTCCTTGGTGCAGCCGATGTTGTTACGACATTACCGCTGACCCGCTGTTAACTCGACGTGGTGACGCGGTTTTCTGTTGTCATTGCTTCAAAATGCGTCAACTAACGCTTTCCTGAGAAATTGAGACGCAACAGGATGCGGCTTAAGGTGATTTCAACGGGTTTACAACAAAGAACCCGCGCTTATCCCAATTATAAAAACCTGCCCAAAGAGAGGAGTTAAGCCGTTATGAAACTCAAAGGTTCAGCTTTGGATTCGATTGCAGAGGCTTCGGCCATGCTGCATCTGATCATTAGGGGGGACGACCATGTCTGTTCCTGCTAGATCAGCGACCAGTCGCCTTTTTGCGCGCTGGCAATTCAAGTCATGGGCAGTGCTGCTGCCCACGGTAGTGATTCTGGGAATCGTTGTCTATGGCTTCATCGGCTGGACAATTGGTATTTCCTTTACCTCTTCGCGCTTTGCCGCCAACTTCGACTTTGTGGGCTGGCAGCAATACGCAAAGCTCTGGCGCACGGATCGCTGGCTGGTAGCTGTCAACAACCTTTGGGTGTTCTCGCTCCTCTTCATTGGCCTTTCGATCGTAGTGGGATTGCTATTGGCGATCTTTCTCGATCAGAAAGTGCGGATGGAAAACTTCATCCGCAGCATCTATCTGTATCCGATGGCCATCTCGTTCATTGTGACGGGCGTGTCGTGGAAATGGATTCTCAACCCCAGTCTTGGCCTTGAGAAGTTTGTCCACGATTTGGGCTTCACCAGCTTTAGCTTCGATTGGTTGATCAACCCGGAAAAGTCGATTTACACCTTGGTGATCGCTGCGTTCTGGCAATCATCTGGCTTCATCATGGCGATTTTTCTCTCTGGATTGCGTGGCGTAGACGCCGAGTTGTTCAAGGCCGCCCGCCTGGAAGGCGCAAGTCTGCCACGAGTCTACTGGTCAATCGTACTGCCGACCTTGCGCCCGGTTTTCTTCAGCGCTGTCGTCATCCTCTTGTATCAAGCGCTGCGCTCATTTGACCTGGTGGTGGCGTTGACCAACGGTGGCCCCGGTTTTTCGAGCGATCTTCCGACCACCTTCATGTACCAATACACGTTTGGCCGTGGCCAGCTCGCTCAGGGCGCCGCCAGTGCGGTGATGATCACCATGACAGTCGTTGCCATCATCACTCCTTACCTCTACTCGGAGATCCGGAATGAACGCAACAACGCTCGCTAACCCCGCCGACGTGCGACCCGTGATCAAGAGAAAGGCACGCAAGTTTTCGCTTGGACGGACTCTTGGCTGGACGGTGCTTTACACGACGCTGATTGTGTTCGCACTGTTCTTTCTTGCCCCGCTGTTCGTGATGATCACCACCTCGCTCAAAAGCATGGGAGAAATTCGTACAGGAGAGCTGATCAGTTTGCCTCAGGCAATCACGTTTCAACCTTGGATCGATGCATGGTCAAAAGCCTGCGTCGGCGTGAACTGCACGGGGTTGAGTCCTTTTTTTGCAAATACGTTTTATTTGGTGATCCCCGCGACGCTGATCTCGGCCGTTATCGGCGCCATCAACGGTTATGCCCTGACTCAAGTGAAGTTTCGTGGGCAGAACCTGGTGTACGCGATGATTCTGTTCGGCTGCTTCGTGCCGTCGCAAGCGGTGATGATTCCGCTGGCCACCTTGCTTGGAAAAATGGGCCTGGCGGGAACAATTCCAGGGCTGATATTCGCGCACACAATCTACGGCTTGCCGTTCACAACGATGTTTTTCCGCAACTACTTCGTGTCGGTACCAAAAGATTTGACCAACGCCGCGCGCATTGACGGCTCGGGTTTTTTCCAGACGTTCTGGTACGTCATGGTGCCCATGTCATTGCCTATCATGGTGGTGGTCATCATTTGGCAGTTCACCGGTATCTGGAACGACTTCCTGTTCGGTGTCGCATTCACGTCCGGCGACAAGGTGCCCATTATGGTTGCCCTTAATAACATCGTCAGCAGCAGCACCGGTGAGCGCCCCTACAACGTTGACATGGCCTCAGCAATTCTCGCTGCTCTGCCGACGCTCGCCGTGTATCTGTTTGCCGGCAAATATTTCATTCGCGGCTTGATGGCCGGTTCCGTGAAGGGGTAACACCATGGCATCTCTTAGTATCAAAAATCTGCACAAATCCTACGGTGATATCGCCATCCTCAACGACATCAATGTTGAAGCACGTGACGGCGAGTTTCTGGTGTTGCTTGGCCCTTCCGGCTGCGGCAAGTCGACGTTGCTTTCAGCCATCGCCGGCCTGGAAGACATAACCTCAGGCGATATCCTCATCGACAATGAGTCGGTGGAAGGTCTAGAGCCCAAGGATCGCGATATTGCGATGGTGTTCCAGTCGTACGCGCTGTACCCGACCATGACCGTACGTGAAAATATTGCCTTTGGCATGAAGGTGCGGGGTATTTCTGCGCAAGAACGTGACAAGGCGATTGCCCGTGTGGCTGACACCCTGCAAATCCAGCCATTGCTGGATCGCAAACCGAGCCAGCTTTCAGGTGGCCAGCGTCAGCGGGTCGCTATCGGTCGAGCATTGGTTCGCTCACCGAAGATTTTTCTCTTCGACGAACCGCTGTCCAACCTCGACGCCAAGTTGCGTGTAGACATGCGGGCCGAGATCAAGAAACTCTATCAGCGTCTGCAAGCCACAATCGTGTATGTCACCCACGATCAAGTGGAAGCGATGACCCTGGCAACCAAGATTGTGATCATGAAGTCCGGTGTGGTTCAGCAAATCGGCTCCCCGGAAGAAATCTACGATAAGCCGGTCAATACCTACGTTGCCGGTTTCATCGGTTCACCTCCAATGAACCTGATTCCAGCGGTTTATCGCTTTGATCGCAACGGTTCCTGGCTTGAGTTCGCCAATAATCACGATCCAGTCAGTCGCTTGAACGTTGCGGGGCCGAAGGTCACTTCCGAGTTGCAAGATGGTCAAGCCGTATTGGCCGGGATACGCCCGGAAGCGATCTCTTTGCCAGGGGATTCAGGCAGCGGCGCTGTGCAGGAAATCGACGCCACCATCGAACTGATCGAGCCTACCGGTTCCGATATCTACGCTGATCTTGTGATCGGTGGGCATCCGCTAACGGCACGACTACGCTCGAAAACGCCATTGAATCTAGGCCGTGCAACATTTTGTGTAGAGAACTCCGCCATCCAAATCTTCAACGAGCAGACTGGGCTGCGCATTGAGCAAGTCGATGTGCAAACGTTAGAACGCCAAGCGCTCCAAGCTACGGGGAAACTTGCGGCGGGCTCAATTTAAGAAGTAAGTGCAATAGGTGGATGTCGTTCAACTTTCGTTTCGATTCAGCGCCTGGTGAGGGCCAATCATGAAGTTTGAAAACAACAACAAATCTAGTGTTAAACCATGGGTGCTGGCGACGTTCAGCATTGCTGCATCAGCGATAAGTTTTTCGAGCTGGGCCGCAAGCAATTCCGTCGAAGTTATGCACCAGTGGACGTCACCTTCGGAATCAGCAGCGATGAAAGTGTTGCGCGATGCTGTAGAGACCAACGGTCTGGTATGGCAAGACGCGGCGGTTTCTGGCGATGGGGGTAAGAACATGACGCAAACGCTGCAATCGCGTTTTGCCGCTGGCAACCCACCCTTGGCATCACAAGCTCAAGCCCAGTTTGTCCTTGAATACACCGAAGCTGGAGCGCTGGCGGATCTGACCGCGCAAGACAAAGCGGGTGGGTGGAACAAGCTGATTTCGCCTGAACTCTACAAGTACATGAACAGCAACGGGAAAACTGTCGCAGTGCCGCTGAATCAGCGTCGCGAAAACATGTTGTGGATCAATAAAAAAGTACTCGATCAATATGGGGGTAAAGTGCCGACCAACTGGGACGAATTCCTCGTACTTGGCGCGAAGATGAAAGCCGGCGGCATCATCCCGTTGGCCATGGGCGGCGATGACTGGCAGGAGGCTGAAGTCTGGACGAACGTATTGATTGGTCAGGCGGGTGTCGACTTTTATAAAAAGGCGATTATTGAAACTGACAAAGCTGCTCTGAGCAGCCCGGAAATGGTCAAGGTTTTCGAAACTTATCGGAAGGTGCTGCAATTGAGCGACCCCAACCGCGCAGGTCTGGATTGGGCGATCGCCACTGGCAAAGTGATTCGAGGCGAGGCCGCTATGCAATTCCAGGGTGATTGGGCAAACGGCGAGTTCGCCGCGGCCGGTCTCAAGCCGGGTGTTGATTACTTGTGTACGGCTGCCCCTGGTCATGGTCACACATACGTGTTCCTGACTGATTTCCTGGCGTTCTTCAAGCACGAAGACGATGTTCAGAAAAATCAGGCAACGCTAGCAAATCTGGCCATGTCCAAAGAAGTTCAGGAAAACCTGAATCTCAAGGGCGGCTCGATTCCGGCGCGGCTGGACGTCCCACGTGACAAATTTAATGAATGCTCCAAGCAAGCGTTCGCCGACCGTGACGAAAGCATCAAGGATGGCAGCCTGATTCCATCGTTTGTTGAGAATACGGCGTTATCCCGTGACTTGCGTGGGCCCATCATAGACGTGATTACTCACTTCGCCAACGATCCGAAGATGACTGCCGAACAAGCCGTGAAGAAACTCGCCGAAGGCCTGGATCTGTAGCGCTTATAGAACGTATCCGTGGAGCCGAATGGTCAACAGTTCGACTGTCCGGTTCATAGCAACTAAAACGTAGAAACAGCCGTATTTGACTTTGTCCAAAGTTGAGTGGGTTGGACTTCTGCGCCTATAAAACAGGTGATGTATGGCTCAGTGGATTAAACAAGCGCGGCCCAAAGAACAGTTGGTAGCGGCTGCCGACACGTTGAAAAATAATGTTTCGCAGATTCTTCTGGATATCGAAAAACGCGGCGATGCGGCGGTGCGTGAGTTGTCGATCAAGTTCGACGGTTGGGATCGCACCGATTATCGCCTGTCGGATGCGGAAATTCAGGCCTGCATGAATGCTCTGACGCAACGTGAGCACGACGACATTTTGTTCGCCCAGACTCAGGTTCGCCGTTTTGCCGATGCCCAGCGCAAGTCTATGCTGGATGTGGAAATCGAAAGTATTCCCGGAGTGATTCTCGGCCACAAACATATCCCGGTGTCGGCGGCTGGCTGCTATGTACCCGGCGGTAAATACCCGCTGCTGGCCTCAGCGCATATGTCGATCGTGACTGCGAAATCGGCCGGGGTAAAAAACATCGCCACAGCCGCACCGCCCTTCAAAGGCAAACCGGCACCGTACATCGTCGCAGCGCAGCACCTGGCCGGTGCCGATTCGATTTATTGTCTGGGCGGCATTCAGGCCGTGGCGGCTATGGCGCTAGGCACTGAGAGCATTTCGCCGGTAGATATCATTGTGGGCCCAGGCAACGCTTATGTGGCTGAAGCCAAGCGTCAGCTATTCGGGCGTGTGGGGATCGACTTGTTCGCCGGCCCGACTGAAGTGCTGATCATCGCGGACGATAGCGTCGATGGCGAAATCTGTGCTACCGACTTGCTAGGGCAGGCCGAACACGGGGTTGACTCGCCCGCCGTCCTAGTGACGACATCCCGTGCGCTGGCAGAAGACACACTACGTTGCGTTGCACAACAACTGGAGAAACTGCCGACCTCGGCTATCGCCGGTGAAGCCTGGAACAACTTCGGCGAGATCATACTCTGCGACTCGTTCGAGGAGATGGTGCAGGTTTCCGATCAATACGCATCCGAACACGTGCAGATCATGACGCGTGATGACGATTTCTTCCTGAACAACTTGCACGACTACGGCGCGTTGTTTGTCGGCCCACGAACCAACGTGTCCTATGGCGACAAGGTCATCGGCACCAACCACACGCTACCGACCAACAAGGCCGCGCGTTACACGGGTGGTTTGTGGGTAGGCAAGTACATCAAGACCTGTACTTACCAAAAAGTAGTGACTGACGAAGCTTCGGCACTGATCGGCGAGTACTGCTCCCGGCTGTGCATGATGGAAGGGTTTGTTGGTCACGCCGAACAGGCGAACTTGCGCGTTCGACGCTACGGTCACAAAGACGTGCCATACGGCACTGGCGCGATCTGATGCCAAGCGGGGCAGGGACGCTCCGGCTAAGTCTCTTCACCGGCGCTGAACGCCTACCGAATTAATAAAAAAGAGGTTTGACGTGAAAAAA
>NZ_JBIVMX010000099.1:0-7091 GCF_044753305.1 Pseudomonas sp. NPDC088429
TTCTCCTTATCAAAGTATGGTCCAAGACAGGCCCGCCCACGTCGCGAGCAGCCCGCCGAATACGCAGAGTGCCGCATAGCCCAGGGCCAGCGGCACTTGCCCGCTTTCCAGCAGGCGCACCGTATCCAGTGAAAAGGATGAAAAAGTCGTCAGGCCCCCGAGGAAGCCGACCATCAACCCGGCACGCACCTCGATCGGCACTTCCGGGCGTATCAAAAACAGGCCATACAACACGCCGATCAGCAGGCAGCCCACGATATTAACGGCCAGCGTCGCGGTATAGAAGTGCCGCGGCCAATTGGCGTTGATCCAATTGCCGGTGGCGAAGCGCAACAAAGTGCCAGCAACGCCGCCGGCAGACACCGCAATGATCAATGGAAGCACTATTTTCTCCGCTGCCGAGGACTTAAACGATCGAGTTGGGCGAGGTGGTTGAGCTTCTCGCCGATCTTCAACTCCAGGCCACGCGGCACCGGTTGGTAGAACGGGATCGGGTCGAGCTCGTCCGGGAAATAATCTTCGCCAGCCGCATAAGCGTCCGGTTCATCGTGGGCGTAACGGTATTCGTCGCCGTAGCCCAACTGCTTCATCAATTTGGTCGGCGCGTTGCGCAAGTGCAGCGGCACTTCCAGCGAACCGTGTTCGGCGGCGGCGCGCAGGGCAGTTTTGAAACCCATGTACACCGCGTTGCTCTTTGGCGCGCAGGCCAGATAGGTGATAGCTTGCGCCACGGCCAACTCGCCTTCAGGACTGCCGAGGCGCTCCTGCACTTCCCACGCGGCGAGGCACAGGCTCAGCGCGCGCGGGTCGGCATTGCCGATGTCTTCGCTAGCCATGCGCACCACGCGCCGGGCCAGGTACAGCGGATCGCAACCGCCGTCGATCATCCGCGCGAACCAGTACAGCGCGCCGTCGGGGTTGGAACCGCGTACCGATTTGTGCAGCGCCGAGATCTGGTCGTAGAACGCTTCGCCACCCTTGTCGAAGCGCCGACGCGTATCGCCGAGCAGACTCTGCAGCAGATCAATGCCCATCTCGCTGTTGTCGTCGGCCAGGTCGGAGGCGTTTTCCAGCAGATTAAGCAAACGCCGGCCATCGCCATCGGCGGCGGACAGCAGCATCTGGAAACCTTCATCGCTGAGGGTCAGGTTGCGCTTGCCCAGGCCGCGCTCTTCGGTGAGCGCGCGGTGCACCAGTTTGCGCAGCGCCGCTTCGTCGAGGCTTTTCAGCACGTAGACGCGGGCCCGCGACAACAAGGCGTTATTGAGTTCGAACGAAGGGTTTTCGGTGGTAGCGCCGATGAAGATCAGCGTGCCGTCTTCGACGTACGGCAGGAATGCGTCCTGCTGCGACTTGTTGAAACGGTGCACTTCATCGACGAACAGAATTGTGCGCTTGCCGTACTGACCGGCCTGCTGCTTGGCGATTTCAACCGCCTGACGAATCTCTTTGACCCCGGCGAGTACCGCCGAAACCGTTTCGAAGTGCGCGTCCGAGACTTCCGCGAGCAACCGCGCCAAGGTGGTTTTACCCACGCCCGGCGGACCCCAGAAAATCATCGAATGCAGGGCTCCCTGCTCCAGCGCCTCACGCAGAGGCTTGCCGCGAGCGAGCACGTGCTCCTGACCGACGTACTCATCCAGATTGGTCGCCCGCAAACGCGCGGCCAGTGGCTGGGCAATCGGTGCACTGCGAAACAGATCCATCACGTAGCGTTGAAACCTCTATTTGAATCGGTTGCCGATCATGCTTTTGATTTTGTAGGAGTGAGCCTGCTCGCGATTAGATTTGTCAGTCAAAGATGCATTGTCTGACCCACCGCTATCGCGAGCAGGCTCACTCCTACAAAGGATTTCGCATTTTATTCCTGGATCACGTCCGCACCCTTGGGGATGTCGAACTTGAACTTGGAGGCCGGTACTGGCTCGTTGGCCTTCACCCCGGTGAACAGGATGTTGGTGCGTTGGCCGACGCTGTCGATCAGTTGCATGTCATTAAGCAAACCGTTGCGGAACGACAGGCGCAGGTTGTCGAACAGGGTGTCTTTGGTTTTCGGCTTCAGCGTAAAGTCGATCACGCCGCCCGCTTCTTTCGCGGTGATGTCGAAGCTCTGGCTGATCTTCGACACGTCGCCGGACAACAGCAGCGCCGGGGTCTGGGTCAGACGCTCGTCGAGTTTCTTGATGGTCGCCTGTTCCAGATCCGGATCCCACAGGGTGACTTTCTTGCCGTCGGAAACCATGGTCTGCTCGGCCGGCGCGTTGGTGTGCCAGTAGAACAGGCCCGGGCGCTGCAGGGTCATATTGCCGGTGGTTTCCTGCAACTGCGTGCCGCCGCCGTCGAGGGTCAGCTGCGAGAAGTTGGCGGTCAGGGTTTTCGATGTTTCCAGCAATTGGGTCAGACGCGCCACGTCCTTGTCATCGGCGTGAGCCGTGAGGGTGGTCAACGCCAGTACTGGCAACAGCATGCGGATAAGACGCATGGGAGTCCTCTTGAATACTTGTTGGGAGAGCGGCGGAACATCATTGTCCCGCCTCTTGCTTCTGGCTTCAGTCGCGAACCGGGCCCGGGGCCAAGACTTCACGCGAACCGTTGGTGTTCATTGAGGTGACGACCCCGGCCATTTCCATGGCTTCGATCATCCGGGCGGCGCGGTTGTAGCCGATCTTCAGCTTGCGCTGCACAGCGGAAATCGAGGCGCGACGGCTTTCGAGGACAAATTGCACCGCTTCGTCGTACAGCGCGTCAGCTTCCGGATCATCGCCATCGCCGCCACCGCTGCTGCCTTCAAAGCCGCTGCCCGCCTCTTCGACACCGTTGAGGATGTCGTCGTTGTATTCAGGAGCGCCGCGCAGTTTCCACGCTTCCACCACACGGTGAACTTCTTCGTCGGAGACGAAAGCGCCGTGAACCCGGATCGGCAGGCTGGTGCCCGGCGGCATGTAGAGCATGTCACCGTGGCCAAGCAATTGTTCGGCGCCGCCCTGATCGATGATCGTCCGGGAGTCGATCTTGCTCGACACCTGGAACGCCATGCGTGTCGGAATGTTCGCTTTGATCAAACCGGTGATCACGTCCACCGACGGCCGCTGAGTCGCGAGGATCAAGTGAATACCGGCCGCACGCGCCTTCTGCGCGATACGGGCGATCAGTTCTTCAACCTTCTTGCCGACGATCATCATCATGTCGGCGAATTCGTCGACGACCACGACGATGGTCGGCAGCTTCTGCAACAGCGGTGCTTCGTCGTGAATGCTTTCGCGCTTGTACAGCGGATCGCTCAACGGCTCGCCGGCGTCCTGCGCTTCCTTGACCTTGGCGTTGAAGCCGGACAGGTTACGCACGCCCATCTTCGCCATCAGCTTGTAGCGGCGTTCCATCTCGGCAACGCTCCAGCGCAGGGCGTTGGCAGCGTCCTTCATGTCGGTCACGACCGGGCACAGCAGGTGCGGAATGCCTTCGTAGATCGACAACTCCAACATCTTCGGGTCGATCATGATCAGCTTGGCGTCTTCCGGGCCAGACTTGAACAGGATCGACAGAATCATCGCGTTCACGCCCACCGACTTACCGGAACCGGTCGTACCGGCCACCAGCAAGTGCGGCATCTTCGCCAGGTCAGTGATGACCGGCTTGCCGCCGATGTCATGGCCCAGCGCCAGAGTGACCGGCGATTTGAAGTTGTCGTACTCAGGCGTCGACAGCACTTCGGAGAAACGCACGATCTGCCGGTCTTCGTTCGGGATCTCGATACCGACCGTGGTCTTGCCCGGAATCACCTCGACCACCCGCACACTGGTCACGGCCAGCGAACGCGCAAGGTCTTTGGCGAGGTTGGCGATGCGGCTGACTTTGACGCCGGCGGCAGGCTGAATTTCGTAACGGGTAATCACTGGACCCGGGTGGATCGAGTCGACGGTCACTTCAACACCGAATTCCTTGAGCTTGATCTCCAGCAAATGGCCGACCGCTGCCAGGGATTCCGGCGAGTAATTGAGTTGTTTCTTTTCCGCCGGATCGAGGATCGAGATCGGCGGCAAGGTGCCTTCCACGGCGCTGTCGACGAACAACGGCACCTGTTTCTCTTTCTGCACGCGCTTGCTTGGCTCAGGCGCTTTGGCCGGGGCCGGAGCGATGACTGGCGGAACCTGTTTCTCGCGATCGGACATGTGCTTGCTCAGCGCTTGCTCACGTTCGATCAGGCGTTCTTTGACTTTGGCCTGCTCGCGCTTGTCGGTCACTGTCGGCGCGACCACGTCGTGCACGCGATCATCGACCTCACGCAGTTGCGCGACCAGTTGCTTGCGCTCAGTACGCGCCGACCACCAGCGATTGAGCGCGCCCTGGAACAGTTCAAACAGGTCGAGGGTGATCTTGCCGGTGATGTCCATCACCTTGAACCACGACAGGTCGGTGAACACCGTCAGACCAAACAGGAACAACGCGATGAACAACAACGTGCTGCCCTGAATGTTCAGCGCGTTCTTCGCCAGATTGCCGAGGCTTTCGCCCAACGCACCACCGGCACCGGCCGGCAGACCCGACGCGGCATGGAAATGCAGATGCGCCAGCGCAGCGCCGGACAGCACCAGAAACACCAGACCGATCAGGCGCCAGGAGAACAGCCAGCCGCTCCACTGCCACGGTTCGTGGCGTTGACGGAAGATCTGATAAGCCTTGATCGCCAGCAGCAACGGGAAGATGTAGGCGAAGTAACCCAGCACCATGAACAGGATGTCAGCGCTGTAGGAGCCCGCCGGGCCGCCGAAATTCTGTACGTCGTCGATTTTGCTGTTGTGGCTCCAGCCCGGATCGTCCTTGCCATAGGTGAGCAAGGCCATCATCAGGAACAGGCACAAAGCGCCGATGGCGATCAATGCACCTTCCTTGAGCCGGTAGTGCAACTGTTGGCGCCAGAGCGGAACGACTGTTTTGGGTGCTGCGGTGGATTTCTTCAAAACGCTACTTTTCCTGCGCCAATGGCGCGTCCATCTATTGAATGACGATAAAAAACTGCCCAATCCAGGCAGGTAACAAAGTGAACGAGCGCAACTGAGACTACTTTTAACACTGCGCCGTGGCTTTTAAAAACACGGCACAACGCGAATATTCTGTAACAGCCCGGCATTGTACGGGTTTGTACGTGCGATGCCATGCTTCAAACCCCAGGGTAAAGCATAGTCAAGCACACAAAACCCGCGGGCCAATTTGAGCATGCATTACCTTTTGTGACAAAGGCTTATGAGGTGTATTTGATGAACGCAGCGAAGCATTCACGCCTGATCATCCTCAACTCCGGCACGGCGCTGATGGAACGCTTGCATCAACACGCCACACGGGCTGCCATAGCGATCGTTTACGACCACAGCCTCGACGCCAAGTTGCAGCCGCGTCCATTCGGCTGCATGAGCGAGCAGTCTCTGGACGACATTCCTGTCATTTAACGGCACACTTTATCGCGGGCCGAACAGCCCGCCCCGCCCTCCCCTTCTGCAAGCCTGGATGCCATGCTGACTTGGTTACAACGCAACTCCCTGACTTTTCCGCCATTGGAAAAGGCCATGCGCGAACCCAACGGACTGCTCGCCGCCGGTGGTGATCTGTCCGCCGATCGTTTGATTCAGGCGTATCGTCATGGCTGCTTTCCGTGGTTTTCTGAAGGCCAGCCGATTCTCTGGTGGTCGCCGGATCCGCGCACGGTGATGTTTCCCGACGAACTGCACGTCTCGCGCAGCTTGGGCAAACTCCTGCGCAAGGAACGCTATCAAGTCACCTTCGATAAAGACTTCGACGCGGTCATTCGCGCCTGCGCCGCACCCCGCGATTACGCCGATGGCACGTGGATCACCGAAGCGATGCAGGACGCCTACGTTGAATTGCATCGACGCGGCTTCGCGCATTCGGTGGAGGTTTGGGATCAGGGCGAACTGGTCGGCGGCCTGTATGGGCTGGCGATGGGTCAACTGTTCTTTGGCGAGTCGATGTTCAGCCGCGCCGACAACGCCTCCAAGTACGGTTTCGCCACGCTGGTGCGCCATCTGCAAGATTCGGGGTTCGTGCTGATTGACTGCCAGATGCCGACCGATCATCTGCACAGCCTTGGCGCCCGCTCGATTCCCCGTCAGGAATTTGCTGACTATCTGGCCCGACACCTGGATCAACCCAGTCGCGCCACTTGGGTTTGCTGAGCGACTTTTGCGCGCGTGGCTTACACTTAATTCACCAGCTTATCCCGAGGGTTGATCATGACCGAGTTGGCGCGTCTGAAGTTCTATGCCACTCAACCTCACTCTTGCAGTTATCTGCCTGAGGAGCAGGCTACCACCCTGTTTCTCGACCCGAGTCAGCCCATGGATGTGCATGTCTACGCAGACCTGTCGGAAATGGGCTTTCGTCGCAGCGGCGATCATCTGTACCGCCCGCATTGCCAGAACTGCAATGCGTGCGTGCCTGCGCGCATCCCCGTCGCGCAGTTCACCCCCAATCGTCAGCAGAAACGCATTTTCAAGCGCAACGCCGATTTGCAGGTGCGCCCAGTCAAACCGCAATTCAGCGAAGAATATTTCGATCTATATCAGCGCTACATCGAACAACGCCACGCTGACGGCGACATGTACCCGCCGAGCCGTGATCAATTCTCGACGTTTCTGGTGCGCGATCTGCCCTTCTCGCGTTTTTATGAGTTTCGTCTCGACGGACGGTTGCTCGCCGTCGCGGTGACCGATTTGCTGCCTAATGGCTTGTCGGCGGTGTACACCTTTTACGAACCGGCAGAAGAGCGCCGCAGCTTGGGCCGCTTCGGCATCCTCTGGCAGATCAGCGAGAGCCAGCGCCTGGGGCTGGAGGCGGTTTACCTTGGTTACTGGATCAAGAACTGCAAAAAGATGAACTACAAAACCCAATATCGCCCCATCGAACTGCTGATTAATCAGCGTTGGGTCATCCTCAACTAAACCAAAGCCCTAAACCCCTTGGCGTAAACCCCATTTTTCGGGCACAATGCACGCCGCTTTTGCCTGGCGCAGTTGCACCGGGCCATTCATTGGATACCGAGGGCTTTACTGCATGTCGAAAGAAGACAGCTTCGAAAT
>NZ_JBIVMX010000099.1:7101-10513 GCF_044753305.1 Pseudomonas sp. NPDC088429
GCGCATATTTCCGGCAAGATGCGCAAGAACTACATTCGTATTCTTACCGGTGACAAAGTGCGCGTCGAGCTGACGCCCTATGACTTGAGCAAAGGGCGCATTACTTACCGCGCTCGTTAATCCGGTCAATACAAGACGCCCGGTTTATGCCGGGCGTTTTTGTGTCTGCGCTTTATTGGTTTTGTGCGTATATCCGTTGCTGCGGGTGATGCCGCTGGCGGTTTCGCTCTTACAGCGAGTCACCTTTTCCAGACGCCGAAAAGGTAACCGAAAAGGCTTAGCCCCGGCGTACGGCACTTCGCTTAGGCTCAGCGTTCCCTCGCTACGGTGCCCATCAGGGGGCATCGCCTACGGTTAGCTTCGCTGCACCTCCTCTCGATGTATGCGGCTACGCCGCATGGCGCTACGCGCCTACCCCTGATGGACACCTACGCTCGGCCTGCCGAAGGGGCTGAAGATCAAGAGCCACATCAAAAGCCCCTCACCCTAGCCCTCTCCCGGAGGGAGAGGGGACTGATCGCGTGGATTGGGAGAGATACGCCGACTTGCGATACCGAGTTGAATGCACATTTTGAAAGGCCCACCATCGGCTCCCTCTCCCCCGGGAGAGGGCTGGGGTGAGGGGCAAGAGCACCAAAAAAACTAAAACCGTGCGCGCTGTGCTCTTCACCACTCAATAGGCCGAGTGTCAGCTCGCCTGCTTTTGATCTTGATCTCGGAGCCCGTCGGCAGGCTGAGTGGAGGGATTGATCCGGGGGTGGGAGCGCAGCGACCGTTTGGCGCAGCCAAACACAGCGAGAGGAGGTGCAGCGAAGCAAACCGTAGGCGCTGCCCCCCGGATCAATCCCGGAGCGAAGGAACCCGAGCCTTAGCGAGGGCCGAACGTCAGGGCAAAGCGTTTTGGTTACTTTTGGCTGGGCCGGCATTCCGGCGTCTGCAAAAGTGACCCGCCGTAAGGGCGGAACCCTAACCAGCCATCACCACAACAACGGATATTCACCCAAAAACACCAGACAACAAAAAGGGCGCCCGAAGGCGCCCTCAGCGTAACAACAACGATCAAGCCATCTCAGCAGTGGTCTCGAAATCAAAGGTCAACTCACCATCCTTGATATCGATATGAACAACCCCACCATGCTCAGCCAACTCACCAAACAAGATCTCCTCCGCCAGCGGACGCTTGATCTTGTCCTGAATCAGACGAGCCATCGGACGCGCACCCATCGCCGCATCATAACCACCCGCCGCGATCCAGCTACGCGCCGCGTCAGTCACTTCCAGCAACACACGCTTGTCTTCCAGTTGCGCCTGAAGCTCGGTAAGGAACTTGTCCACCACACTTTTGATAACCTCATGACTGAGGCGACCAAACTGAATAATGGTGTCCAGACGGTTACGGAACTCCGGCGTGAAGCTCTTCTGGATCACTTCCATCGCATCAGACGAGTGATCCTGATGGGTGAAACCGATCGAAGCCCGCGCCGCCGTTTCAGCACCGGCGTTAGTGGTCATGATCACAATCACGTTGCGGAAGTCCGCCTTGCGCCCGTTGTTATCGGTCAGCGTGCCGTGATCCATCACCTGCAACAGCAGGTTGAAGACTTCCGGATGCGCCTTCTCGATTTCATCGAGCAGCAATACGCAATGCGGCTGCTTGGTGATCGCTTCGGTCAACAGACCGCCCTGGTCGAAACCGACATAGCCTGGAGGCGCACCGATCAGACGCGATACGGTGTGGCGCTCCATGTACTCGGACATGTCGAAACGAACCAGCTCAATGCCCAACGCCTTGGCCAATTGCCGCGCGGCCTCGGTTTTACCGACACCGGTCGGGCCGGCGAACAGGAACGAACCGACTGGCTTGTCAGGCGACTTGAGGCCGGCACGGGACAGTTTGATCGCAGTCGACAGCGAATCGATCGCCGCGTCCTGACCAAACACCGTCAGCTTCAGGTCACGCTCCAGGTTACGCAGCAGCTCCTTGTCGGAGCTGGTGACGTGTTTCGGCGGAATCCGCGCGATCTTCGCCACGATGTCTTCGACGTGCGGCACTTCGATGCGCTTGGCGCGCTTCTCGACCGGTTGCAGGCGCTGATAGGCGCCCGCCTCGTCGATCACATCAATGGCTTTGTCCGGCATGTGCCGATCATTGATATAGCGCGACGCCAGTTCAGCAGCGGCACGCAGTGCTTCATCGCTGTATTCGATGTTGTGGTGCTGCTCGAAACGCCCTTTCAGGCCGCGCAGGATACCGATGGTGTCTTCCACCGACGGCTCGACGACATCAACCTTCTGGAAGCGACGCGCCAAGGCACGATCCTTCTCGAAGATGCCGCGGAATTCCTGGAACGTGGTCGAACCGATGCAGCGAATGTCGCCAGACGACAACAGCGGTTTGAGCAGATTCGAAGCGTCCATGACCCCGCCCGACGCAGCGCCCGCACCAATAATGGTGTGGATCTCGTCGATAAACAGAATGGCTTGCGGACGTTTTTTCAGTTCATTGAGCAGCGCTTTGAAACGCTTCTCGAAATCACCGCGATACTTGGTACCCGCGAGCAGAGCACCAAGATCAAGCGAATAAACGACGCTACCCGCCAACAGATCCGGCACCTGGTTGTCGACAATACGCTTGGCCAGGCCTTCGGCAATCGCGGTTTTACCCACGCCTGCTTCACCGACCAGCAGCGGATTGTTTTTGCGCCGACGCGCGAGAATCTGCGCGACACGCTCGACTTCCGACTCACGGCCGACCAGCGGATCGATACGACCCTGGCGCGCAAGTTCGTTGAGGTTACTGGCATAAGCATCCAGAGGATTGCCTGAAGAAGAAGACTCACCGCCCTCGTCGTCCTGCATATCTTGTTCACCTTCAGAGTGATCGCCATGCCCCGGCACTTTGGAAATGCCATGGGCGATGTAGTTGACGACATCAATGCGCGCAACGCTCTGCTGTTTCAGCAGGAACACCGCCTGACTCTCTTGCTCACTGAAGATGGCAACCAGCACGTTAGCGCCGGTTACTTCGCGTTTGCCCGAGCTCTGTACGTGAAAAACAGCACGCTGCAGTACACGCTGGAAGCCCAGGGTTGGCTGGGTTTCGCGATCTTCGTCATGAACGGGGATCAGTGGCGTGGTGGAGTCGATGAACTCCTGCAGGTCATGCTTGAGTTTGTCGAGGTTTGCGCCGCAGGCACGCAAAACGGTGGCGGCAGCCTCATTATCCAATAGGGCCAGCAGGAGATGTTCGACGGTCATGAATTCATGACGCTTCGAACGAGCCTCCTTGAAGGCTAAATTGAGGGTGACTTCGAGCTCGCGGTTTAACATAGCTTCACCTCATACCCAAGTGGTCGGCGATTAACCGTCCTTCTCGATTTCACAGAGTAGCGGATGCTGGCTTTCCCTGGCG
>NZ_JBIVMX010000100.1:0-710 GCF_044753305.1 Pseudomonas sp. NPDC088429
AGATCGCCCCGACCTCATCTGCATTCACCGACGCGCCACCACAGAGCCCCCCATCGATATCCGGCATGCCGAACAGTTCGACCGCATTGGCCGCCTTCACGCTGCCGCCGTATAGAAGCCGCACACCTCGTGCGACTTCAGAATTCTCTGCCGCCAACTGCTCGCGAATGGCTTTATGCACATCCTGCGCCTGTTGCGGCGTTGCAGTCAGTCCGGTGCCAATGGCCCAGACCGGCTCGTAAGCAATGACTGCTTTTGCAAAAGCACCAACACCCAGCTCCTCGATGATGCTGCCCAGCTGACGCCCGACAACCTCAAGAGTTTTCCCGGCTTCGCGCTGCTCGAGGGTTTCCCCTACACACAACACCGGAATCAAGCCACATGCCTGTGCCGCTGCGAACTTGCGATTCAGCATCCCGTCTCGCTCGCCCATTATCTGGCGGCGTTCGGAGTGCCCGACAAGCACAAGGGAACAACCTGCATCCACCAACTGACTCGGCGCAATTTCACCGGTCAATGCACCTTGCATGGATTCCACCGCAGAATTCTGCGCACCGACCGAAATCGATTTACCTTTCAAGCCATCAACCACTTGGTTGATATACAAGCAAGGCGGGAATACCGCGCCAGCAACACCGCTTGGCAAGGCCAGATGACGAAGGCCGTTGATCAGCTCAGCGACGCTGGCGCGGGTACCGTGCATCTTCCAG
>NZ_JBIVMX010000100.1:720-10118 GCF_044753305.1 Pseudomonas sp. NPDC088429
GTTACCAGCTACCATAGGGCGACGCATGCTGTACCTCGTCGGTCAAAGTGGGCGCAGATGTTACCCAACACAATCATGCCTTGCAAGCCGAATCAGGCAGAAACTTCAGTTACCAGTTTTGCCAGTTCTTCGGCATAGCTGCGAACCTGCGTTTCGTCCTCGCCTTCGACCATGACGCGCACCAGAGGCTCTGTCCCGGACTTGCGCAAAAGCACACGACCACGACCCGCCATTGCCTGGGTTACACGCGCACTGGCTTCCTTGACAGCAGGATGCTCCAGCGGATTGTCGCCGCCGCCAAAACGCACGTTGATCAGCACTTGAGGGCACTTGCGCAGCGCCTGACGGCTTTGCGCCAGACCTTCGTTACGGGTCTTGAGCGCCATCAGCACTTGCAACGCCGCGATGATCGCATCACCGGTCGTGGTGTGATTGAAGCAAACGATGTGCCCCGAATTTTCACCACCAACCAGCCAGTTGCGTTCGAGCAATTCAGCAATCACATAGCGGTCGCCGACATTGGCACGTATAAACGGAATTGAAAGCTCCGCCAGCGCCAACTCAAGACCCAGGTTGCTCATCAGCGTACCGACTACGCCGCCCTGCAGCTTGCCGCGCTCATGCAGATCACGGGCGATGATGAACAACAGCTCATCACCATCAACGATGGCACCGGTGTGATCGACCATCAGTACGCGGTCACCGTCACCATCGAACGCGATACCCAGATCGGCATGCTCAGCCATCACCGCCGCCTGCAACTGGCCCATATGGGTCGAGCCGCAGTTTTCGTTGATGTTCAGGCCATTAGGTTGCGCCGACAGCACCACCACTTCAGCACCCAGCTCACGAAACACACTAGGCGCTACCTTGTAGGTCGCACCGTGGGCGCAGTCGATGACAATTTTCAGCCCGGAGAAGCTGGTACCGGTCGGCACACTGCTTTTGCAGAATTCGATGTAGCGACCGGATGCGTCGTTGATACGCGACACCTTGCCGATCTTGCTCGACTCAACCACCGTCATCGGTGTGTCGAGCAACTCTTCAATCATCAGCTCCAGCTCATCTGGCAGCTTGGTGCCTTTGCCGGAGAAAAACTTGATGCCGTTATCGTCGTGTGGATTGTGCGATGCACTGATAACGATACCGGCCTCAGCCTGGAACGTACGCGACAGGTAGGCGATTGCTGGCGTCGGCATCGGGCCCAGCAGCATCACATCGGCACCCGCAGAGGTCAGGCCGGCCTCCAGCGCCGATTCGAACATGTAGCCGGAAATCCGCGTGTCCTTGCCGACCAGCACCTTGCAGGCACCCATCTTGCGGAACGCCATGCCGGCAGCCCAGCCAAGCTTGAGCATGAAGTCAGGGGTAATCGGGTATTCACCGACTCGACCACGAATGCCGTCAGTACCAAAATATTTCTTGCTCATAAGTGCTCCATCATTCTTATTCAGCTGATTCCACGGCCGCGAGCATCCGCACCACGTCTACCGTTTCCGCCACATCATGGACACGCAATATACGCGCACCTTTCAACGACGCCAGCGCCGCCAGTGCCAAACCGCCGTGCAGCCGCTCACCGACAGGACGATTCAGCGCCTGCCCGATCATGCTTTTACGAGAAACGCCCACCAGCAGCGGCCGGCCCAACGCATGCAGGGCTTCCATGTGCTTGAACAAGCTTAGATTGTGCTGCAGGGTTTTGGCGAAGCCAAACCCCGGATCGAGGATGATTCGCTCGGCAGGAATACCGGCGGCCGCACATTGCGTCATGCGCTCAGCGAGAAACTCACCGACTTCCCGAGTGACATCCTGATAGTGCGGATTGTCCTGCATGTCACTAGGCTCACCCAGCATATGCATAAGGCACACCGGCAAACCGGTCGCCGCTGCTGCATCCAGCGCACCATCACGCTGCAATGAACGGACATCGTTAATCAGACCAGCACCGAGCCGCGCCGTTTCGCGCATCACCGCGGGCGTCGAGGTATCAACCGAGATAATCACATCGAGTTCGCGATTGATCAGCTCGACGATTGGCGCGACGCGTTCAAGCTCTTCGAGAGGGGAAACCGCACGCGCGCCGGGGCGAGTCGACTCGCCGCCAACATCGATCAACGTCGCACCAGCGGCGACCATGGCTTCGGCGTGGCGCAGGGCCGCGTCGAGCTGGCTGTATCGGCCGCCATCGGAAAAGGAATCGGGAGTGACATTGAGAATGCCCATGACATGCGTATGGGCCAAATCAAGAACCCGGTTGCCGCAAGGCAACCGGGTCAGGGACTGTGCAAAAGTCATTTCAAACCTTAAACGTCAGCAGCCGGACCGCCAATCGGTGTTTCCGGACGCTCATCCTGAACAACCGGAGGCGGCGGTGTACCCGTGCCACCCGACCAGTCGCGAGGTTCGCGAGGTGTGCGACCGGCCATGATGTCGTCGATCTGTTCAGCATCGATCGTTTCGTACTTCATCAGAGCGTCAGCCATGGCATCGAGCTTGTCACGGTTGTCCGTAAGGATCTGCTTGGCCGTGCCGTAACACTGATCAATGATGCTGCGCACTTCGGAGTCGATCAGCTTGGCTGTCTCACCGGAGAAGCTGGCCGCCTGCCCGCCACCGCCGCGACCGAGGAACACTTCGCCCTCTTCTTCAGCGTACATCAGCGGACCGAGTTTTTCCGACAGGCCCCATTTCGTCACCATGTTCCGTGCAATCTGGCTGGCACGCATGATGTCGTTGGAAGCACCGGTGGTGACACCGTCGAAGCCCAGGGTCATCTCTTCAGCAATACGGCCGCCATACAGCGAGCAGATCTGACTGATCAGTGCGCGCTTGGACAGGCTGTAGCGATCTTCTTCCGGCAGGAACATGGTCACACCCAGCGCACGACCGCGCGGGATGATCGACACCTTGTAGACCGGATCATGCTCAGGCACGACGCGACCCACAATGGCGTGGCCCGCTTCGTGATAAGCAGTGTTCTGCTTTTCTTTCTCGGACATGACCATCGATTTGCGCTCGGCGCCCATCATGATCTTGTCTTTGGCCAGTTCGAATTCTTTCATCTCGACGATGCGCTTGCCGCTACGTGCAGCGAACAGCGACGCTTCGTTGACCAGGTTAGCCAGGTCAGCACCGGAGAAGCCCGGAGTACCACGTGCGATCACGGCCGGAGCGACGTCGTCACCCATTGGCACTTTGCGCATGTGTACTTTGAGGATCTGCTCGCGACCACGGATATCCGGCAGACCGACCACAACCTGACGGTCGAAACGGCCCGGACGCAGCAGCGCAGGGTCGAGTACGTCAGGACGGTTGGTTGCAGCGATAACAATGATGCCGTCGTTCATTTCGAAGCCGTCCATCTCAACCAGCAACTGGTTGAGAGTCTGCTCACGCTCATCGTGACCGCCACCCATGCCGGCGCCACGATGGCGGCCGACGGCGTCGATTTCGTCGATAAAGATGATGCAAGGCGCGTGTTTCTTCGCCTGCTCGAACATGTCACGCACACGGCTGGCACCGACACCGACGAACATCTCGACGAAGTCAGAACCGGAAATGGTGAAGAACGGCACTTTGGCTTCGCCGGCAATCGCCTTGGCCAGCAAGGTTTTACCGGTACCCGGAGGACCGACCATCAGCACACCGCGAGGAATACGACCGCCCAGGCGCTGGAACTTGCCCGGATCACGGAGGAATTCAACCAGCTCGCCCACTTCTTCCTTGGCTTCGTCGCAACCGGCAACGTCAGCCAACGTGGTTTTTACCTGATCTTCGGAGAGCAGGCGCGCCTTGCTCTTGCCGAAGCTCATCGGCCCGCCCTTGCCGCCGGCACCGCCCTGCATCTGGCGCATGAAGAACATGAACACCGCGATGATCACCAGGATCGGGAAGCTGGCCACCAGAAGCTGGGTCCAGATGCTTTGCTGTTCAGGCTGCTTGCCTTCAACCACAACGTGGTTGTCGACCAGATCGCCGATCAGGCCATTGTCCTGAATCGCCGGACGAATGGTCTTGAAGCTGTCGCCGTCATTGCGTTTGCCGGTAATCACATAGCCATCAACCGCTACGCGTTCGACCTTGCCATCCTTGACCTGCTGGATGAAGTCGGAATAGTTGAGGGTCTGCGGCTCGTTAGGGCTGGAGAAGTTGTTCATCACTGTCACCAGGACAGCCGCGATGATCAACCACAGGATCAGATTCTTTGCCATATCGTTCAATTAACTACCCTCTGAAGCAAGCTCCGCTACTGGCGCGCGCTTCGCATGATATTCACCGGCCTAACTTACTACATTACCTACGGCTCTGGCAGGCGCCGTCTGTAACCCTTTGTGAAACACTTTCTACACAATATTCGCTAATGCGCTCGGGGCGAAATACGAAAAACCTATCACCCCGCCAAAAAAACTCCGTTTTACTCACTACGCCCGCGGTAACCCCAAGCCAGCATGTATTGCTCGCGGGAGGTGCCTCGAGAAGAGTCCGGCTTGATCATCTGGATCTTGTCGAACTTCTTGCGAGCATCCTTCAGGTAGGTATCGAACCCTTCACCCTGAAAAATCTTGATTACAAAATTACCGCCCGGCTTGAGGATTCGCTCCGCCAAGTCTAGCGCCAGTTCACAAAGAAACATGGCTTTGGGCATGTCAACTTCGGGCGTACCACTCATATTGGGGGCCATATCGGAAATCACAAGGTCCACCTGCGAATTACCTACCGCCTCAAGGATCTGTGCGAGCACCGCATCCTCGGTGAAGTCACCTTGAATGAAAGTCACGTCCGGAATGCTGTCCATTTCCAGAATGTCCGAGGCGATCAGACGCCCCTGACCGCCGATCAACCGGCTGGTGACCTGCGACCAGCCGCCAGGCGCTGCGCCCAGGTCGACAACGCTCATGCCGGGGCGGATCAGTTTGTACTTCTCCTGGACTTCCAGAAGCTTGTAACTCGCACGCGAGCGGTAGCCATCCTTCTGGGCCTGCTTCACATATGGGTCATTAACATGTCTTTTCAGCCAACCAAGGCTTGTCTTGGAACGCGCCATTGGGCACCTCGATAATTAGGGTCGTGATTAATTGGGCGGATCCACGAGCCCTCGGGTAAAATGGCCGCCATTTTACAGAATCCAGACGAAAGGGTCAGATTATGCCGCTCACTCAAGAGCAGAAGAAACAGTACAAATCCATTGGCCACCATCTGAAACCCGTTTTGACGGTAGCCGACAATGGTTTGACTGAAGGTGTGTTAGCCGAATTTGAACGTGCATTGGCGGATCACGAGCTGATCAAGATCAAGCTCACCATCCTTGATCGCGAAGCGCGCCTGGCGCAAATCGCAGAGCTGTGCAAGGTCGGCAAAGCGGATCTGGTACAGGTCATCGGCAAGATGGCACTGGTGTATCGCAAGAACTTCAGCGCCAACAAGCAGCTGTCGAACGTTCATCGCTTCAAGTGATGACAGGGGTCAAGGGTGTGCTTCGCGCACCCTGACACTCCACCCCGGCACCGGTTGCATTACCAGTATCAAACCGGAAAAGCCCAGAATCAGAAAACTGAATTCCTGCCAGCGCTGCGCTTCCGGCCAGCCGACACGCACTGCGACAAACATCGCGCACGCGTACAACGCCATCAGCAGCACCTGCCCGCGAAAATCCCGCCATAGACTGGCAAGGCCTTCGGCTTGTACCAGCACCAAAGCCTGAAATATCACGCAAGCGGCAGCGAATCCCACCACCAGCACTTCAAATGCAGCGGCTACTTCATCGATCAGCAGCGGCGCCAGGCCAATTTTGCCCAATGCCGGCTGCAAACCGAGATGAATTAGCCATAGACCGCCGACCCATAACATCTGGGTCAGTTGCCAAAGCATGGCGCCCGCGTGCAGCGGGCGCCCTTTTTCAGATGTGACGGACTTCGACAATCTCGTACTCGATCACGCCACCAGGCGTTTTAACCGCCACCACATCACCCTCTTCCTTGGCAATCAAGGCGCGGGCCAGTGGCGAACCGACGGAAATCTTGCCGAGTTTGAAGTCAGCCTCGTCCTCACCCACGATGTGGTAAGTAACGCGCTCATCCGTCTCGACGTTGGCGATTTCCACGGTCGTGCCGAAAATCACTTTGCCAGTGTGCGGGATCGACGTGACATCAATGATGACCTGATTCTGAATCCGGCCCTCGATGTCACGAATCCGCGCCTCGACCATGCCTTGCTGTTCGCGCGCGGCATGGTATTCAGCGTTTTCCTTCAAGTCACCCAGCTCGCGAGCCGTGCCGATGTCCTGGCTGAGCTTCGGACGGACGACCTTGGTCAGGTGAGTGTGTTCTTCTTCCAGGGCTTTGGCGCCCTGAACAGTCATTGGGTATTTGGTTATGCTCATGCCTTCAATCCTGCGTGTAGATCTTGCAAGCGGCGCACGGTCTTTTCCGGACCGAACTTCAGCGCTTCACAGATAGCTTCGCCAGCAGCAATGGTAGTGGTGCAGTAGATCTTGTGCTGCAAGGCATTACGACGAATGGAGTACGAATCAGCGATCGACTGACGACCTTCGGTGGTGTTGATGATCAGCGTGACTTCGTCATTCTTGATCATGTCGACCACGTGCGGACGACCCTCGGTCACCTTGTTCACACGGCGCACTTTCAGACCTGCGGCTTCGATCAGCTTGGCAGTACCGGCAGTGGCAACCACTTCGAAACCCAAGTTGATCAGATCACGGGCCACGCCTGCAACCAATGGCTTGTCGTCGTCACGTACGCTGATGAACGCAGTACCGCCGGTCGGCAGCACTTCGCTCGCGCCCATCTGGGCTTTGGCGAATGCTTCACCGAAGGTGTCGCCGACGCCCATCACTTCACCGGTCGACTTCATCTCTGGGCCGAGGATCGGGTCAACGCCAGGGAATTTGGCGAACGGGAAGACTGCCTCTTTCACGCTGTAGAAGTTCGGGATGATTTCTTTGGTGAAGCCGATTTCTTTCAGGGTCTTACCAGCCATCACGCGGGCAGCGATCATCGCCAGGGAAACACCGATGCACTTCGACACGAACGGTACGGTGCGGGAAGCACGCGGGTTGACTTCGATGACGTAAATGTCTTCGCCTTGCAGCGCCAACTGTACGTTCATCAGGCCGACAACGCCCAGCTCCAGGGCCATTTTCTTGACCTGTTCGCGCATCTCGTCCTGGATGTGCGCAGGCAGCGAGTACGGCGGCAGCGAGCACGCGGAGTCACCGGAGTGAACGCCAGCCTGCTCGATGTGCTGCATGATTGCGCCGATGACAACGTCTTTGCCGTCGCAGACCGCGTCCACGTCCATTTCGATGGCGCAGTTGAGGAAGTGGTCGAGCAGCACCGGGCTGTCGTTGGACACTTTCACCGCATCACGCAGGTAGCGCTTGAGCTCCTCTTCTTCGTAAACGATTTCCATCGCGCGGCCACCCAGTACATAGGATGGGCGTACGACCAACGGATAACCGATCTTGCTGGCGGCACGAATTGCTTCGTCTTCGCTGCGTACGGTGGCGTTTGGCGGCTGACGCAGGTTCAGGCGCTCAACCATTTGCTGGAAACGCTCACGGTCTTCGGCACGGTCGATCGCGTCCGGACTGGTGCCGATGATTGGCACGCCGGCGGCTTCCAGAGCGCGAGCCAGTTTCAGCGGAGTCTGGCCGCCGTACTGAACGATAACGCCTTTTGGCTTCTCGACGCGGCAGATTTCCAGCACGTCTTCGAGGGTTACCGATTCGAAGTACAGACGGTCGGAGGTGTCGTAGTCAGTGGAAACAGTTTCCGGGTTGCAGTTGACCATGATGGTTTCGTAGCCGTCTTCGCGCAGTGCGAGGGCAGCGTGAACGCAGCAGTAGTCGAACTCGATACCTTGGCCGATACGGTTCGGGCCACCGCCTAGAATCATGATCTTGTCGCGACCCGACGGCGCGGCTTCGCACTCTTCTTCGTAAGTCGAATAGAGATAAGCGGTGTCGGTGGCGAACTCGGCGGCGCAGGTGTCAACGCGCTTGTAGACCGGGAACACTTCCAGCTTGTGACGGTGAGTCCGCAGGTTCTTCTCGGTCACACCCAGCAGCTTGGCCAGACGCTGATCGGAGAAGCCTTTGCGCTTGAGCTTGTACATCACGTCGCGGTCGATCGCGGACAGACCGAGGGTCTTGACCTTCTCTTCGTCCTTGATCAGATCTTCGATCTGTACCAGGAACCAAGGGTCGATCATGTTCATCGCGAAGATTTCTTCGACGGTCATGCCAGCGCGGAAAGCGTCTGCCACGTACCAGATGCGCTCGGCGCCCGGCACGGTCAGTTCGCGCTTGAGCACGCTCATGCTTTCCGGGTTGCTCAGGTCGAGCTTCTCGTCCAGACCGCAAACGCCAACTTCCAGGCCGCGCAGAGCTTTCTGCAGGGATTCCTGGAAGGTACGGCCGATGGCCATGACTTCACCCACCGACTTCATCTGAGTGGTCAGACGTGCGTCAGCCTTGGCGAATTTTTCGAAGGCGAAGCGTGGCAGCTTGGTGACGACGTAGTCGATCGACGGCTCGAAGGACGCCGGGGTTTTGCCGCCGGTGATGTCGTTCGACAGTTCGTCGAGGGTGTAGCCCACAGCCAGTTTGGCCGCGACTTTGGCGATCGGGAAACCGGTGGCTTTCGAAGCCAGCGCCGAGGAACGCGATACGCGCGGGTTCATTTCGATCACGACCATACGGCCAGTGTCCGGGCAGATACCGAATTGCACGTTGGAACCGCCGGTCTCGACGCCGATCTCGCGCAGTACCGCCAGGGAGGCGTTACGCAGGATCTGGTATTCCTTGTCGGTCAGGGTTTGTGCTGGAGCCACGGTGATCGAGTCACCGGTGTGCACGCCCATCGGGTCAAAGTTTTCGATCGAGCAGACGATGATGCAGTTGTCCTTTTTGTCGCGGACAACTTCCATTTCATATTCTTTCCAGCCGATCAGCGATTCGTCGATCAGCAGCTCTTTGGTCGGCGACAGGTCGAGACCGCGGGCGCAGATTTCTTCGAACTCTTCACGGTTGTACGCGATGCCACCACCGGTGCCGCCCATGGTGAAGGACGGACGGATGATGCACGGGAAGCCGAGGGTTTCGAGAACCGCGTTGGCTTCTTCCATGCTGTGGGCGATACCGGAGCGCGGGCACGCCAGGCCGATGGATTTCATCGCCTTGTCGAAACGCGAACGGTCTTCAGCCTTGTCGATGGTGTCGGCGTTGGCGCCGATCATTTCTACGCCGAACTTCTCCAGAATGCCTTCGCGTTCCAGGTCCAGGGCGCAGTTCAGAGCAGTCTGGCCGCCCATGGTTGGCAACACGGCGTCCGGACGCTCTTTCTCGATGATCTTGGCAACGGTCTGCCACTTGATCG
>NZ_JBIVMX010000101.1:0-10023 GCF_044753305.1 Pseudomonas sp. NPDC088429
GCGTCTGCGTATCAGCCCGTCCTGCCCGCTGATCCTGTCCTTCCACGTAGCGCTGGACCAGGCTCGTGAAAAGGCCCGTGGCGAGCTGAAGATCGGTACTACCGGTCGCGGCATCGGCCCGGCGTACGAAGACAAGGTTGCTCGTCGTGGCCTGCGTGTTGGCGACCTGCTGAACATGCCGCGCTTCGAAGACAAGCTGCGTGAACTGGTGGATTACCACAACTTCATGCTGGTCGGTTACTACAAAGAGCCAGCCATTGAGTTCGAAAAGACTCTGGCCGAGTGCAAGGAATACGCTGAGCTGCTCAAGCCGTTGATGCTCGACGTGACTGCCGAGCTGCACGACCTGCGTCGCGCTATCGATGTGAACAGCATCTCGGGCATCTGCCTGACCAAGCTGGACGTACTCGACGGTCTGGAAACCATCAACATCTGCGTCGGCTACAAAGACGCGCAAGGCAACGCCGTTGCTCCGACCGACGCTGACAGCTACGTAGGCCTGCAGCCTGTGTACGAAGAAGTGCCGGGCTGGACTGAATCGACCGTGGGTGCCAAAACCCTGGAAGAGCTGCCGGCTAACGCTCGTGCCTACATCAAGCGCGTTGAAGAGTTGATCGGCGCACCGATCGACATTATTTCGACGGGCCCGGATCGCAACGAAACCATCGTTCTGCGTCATCCGTTTGCTTGATAAGTCGTTGATGTAAAAAACAAAGGCCCCTTAATCGGGGCCTTTGTCGTTTATGCCTGTCGGACGGCATGACCTTTGCTGTGAAACTTCCTACAAGAGTGCCATCAAATTAATGGCGTCAGAAGTAGAGGTATTCACAGTGTCGGCCGTTCTCTCACTGTTACAAAGCCGTTTGTTGCGCCCGGTATTCGTTACCCTTGGTATCGCCCTTTTGGTGCAAGTGCTGGTGGCCGTCGCCCTGACACGGAGCACCGTCACGGCGCTGGAAGCCGATCTGGCCGTGCGCCTCGGTGCCGACAGCCAGAAACTCTCTGGTGAACTAGAGCAGGCCGGACGTGAAGTCACGTCGAGCCTGGACAATCTTTCCAGCAGCACCCGCCAGCGCTTGACCGCCGGTTTGTCCACGCGTCTGAAGGATGAGCAGGCACAGCTGCGTGCGACTCTGGAAAAAGACCTCAAGGATTCGGCCAATGACATGGCGCAACTGCTCGCCTCCGTTGCGCCGCGCGCGATGTGGGACAGCGACGTGCCGACCCTCTCTGAGTTCGCCCGTCGTGCCCAGCGCAATCCCAACGTGCTGTTTGTGGTGTACGACGATGCCACCGGCCAGCACCTGACCCGTTATCTCAACCGCGAAAACCCGATCAACAAAGCCTTGCTGGAAAAAGGCCAAGGCGAGCGTGCGCTGGATAAAGTGCTGGATGCGGCGAAAAACGATCCGTCGGTTTACTACCTCGAAGCCTCGATCAATCCCAACGGCGTGGAAATCGGCAAGGTGCTGATGGGTGTTTCCACGGCGTCGGTGGAAACCGATCTGGCAGCGCTGGACAAACGTTTCTCGGCGCTGATCGCCAGCAGTGATCAACTGGTCGGCGACAGCCTTCAAGGTGCCGCCGCCGATAGCGCGAAAGCCATGCAAGCGCGTCTGCAATCGGCGCAATCCACCGCTGCTGAAATGAAAGCCAATACCGCCAGCACCGTGCAAGAGGCAGCGGCGACGCTGCGCTGGAGAATCGGTCTGGGCCTGGCGCTGGTCGGCTGCGGCGTGCTGCTGTTGCTGGCCGTGGTGTTGGGCCATCGCGTGGTCAATCGCCTGAAGATGCTCAATGCCGCGATGGATGATCTGGCAGCGGGCGAGGGCGATCTGACCAAGCGGGTGCAGATCAACAGCAAAGACGAAATCGGCGACATGGCCTCGGCGGTCAATCGCTTTGTCGATAAGTTGCAGCCGATCGTGCGCGAGGCGGGCGATGTCGCCCAGCGTACCGGCGTGGAAATCGGCGCGATGACTCTGCGCAATGCTGGTGCCGATGCGGCGGCCGGGATGCAGCGTGATGAAGTGGCGGAGAGTCTGCGCGCACTGTCGCAAATGGCCGACGAGGCACAGTCTGAAAGCCATGCGATGCAGGCGGCGTTGAAGCAGGTGGTGGATATTCGTCAGGCCACTGATGAGAACACGCGCACATCGGCCAAGGTCGGCGGCTTGATTGAGGCGTTGGCGGGACAGGTCGACACCGGAGCGAAGGTCATTCAGCGACTGGCGCAGCAGAGTGAACAGATTGAAGTGGTGCTGACGGTGATCCACGGGATCGCCGAGCAGACCAATTTGCTGGCGCTGAACGCAGCGATTGAAGCGGCGCGCGCGGGTGAAACCGGGCGTGGGTTCGCGGTAGTGGCGGATGAGGTGCGTGCGTTGGCGAGCAAGACGCAAAGCTCTACCGGCGATATTCAGGCGCACATTGTTGCTTTGCAGCAGGGTGCGCGTGAGGCGGTTGAGGCGATTGGTCAGGCCGGGCGTCAGGCTAGCGAAGGCTTGCTGGTGTTGCGCGACAGTGCGCGGTTGCAGCAATCGGTGCAGGCCTCGGTTGAGCAGGTGCATGCGGCGATTGGTCTGGCGACGCAGGCAGCGGCGCATCAGGCGCAAGGCGCGCAGGCGGTGCGTGGGCGGGTTGAGACGATTCATGCGCAGGCCGAGAAAGCGGCGCAGGCGGTAGTGGAAACCACGGCGAGTGGCAAGGTGCTGGATGGTTTGGCTGCGCAGCTGAAGGCGAGTCTGGGGCAGTTCAGGGCTTAGGATCAAAAGATCGCAGCCTGCGGCAGCTCCTACATTAATCTCCTGTAGGAGCTGCCGCAGGCTGCGATCTTTTAGCGGTTCAGATACATCCGCGTCGTCAGCAGATACACCGGCAACCCGGACACCAAAATCAACAACGCCGCGTAAGGCGCCGCCGCCGCAAACTCGACATTCGCGGTATGCGCCCACACCTCGGTCGCCAACGTGTTAAGTCCGGTCGGACTCAGCAGCAGCGTCGCCGTCAATTCCTTCATCGCATCGAGAAACACCAGCGCAAACGCCGCGCCCAATGCCGGGAAAATAATCGGCAACGTCACCCGGCAAAACGCCGTGAACGACGAAGCGCCCAGCGTCCGTGCAGCCTCTTCAAGCTGCGGCGCAGCCTTGTTCAGTGCGGTACGAATCGGTGCCTGCGCCAGCGGCAGAAACAGCAGCGCATAAGCGATCAGCAACAACCCCGAAGTCTGGTACAGCGCCGGCACGTAATGCAGGGCGAAATACACCAGCGTCAGCGCAATCACCAAGCCCGGCAGCGCGTGCAACAGGTACGGCAGACGCTCAGCCCAAATCGCCAATTGGCCTTTGTATCGCACCACCAGCAAACCAACCGGTACTGCCAGCACCAGGCACAACGCCGCGCCGCCCAGCGACAACGCCAGCGACGACAGCAATGCTTCGGTGATCGCCGCTACCGGAAAGGCTGCCGACGAACCGACCGCCAGCCAGTAGGCCAGCATGCCCAGCGGAATCCCGCTGCCGACAATCGCCAGCGCCAGACAATACAACTGACCCAGCGAAGCCCAGCGCCCCAATCGAACCTGCTCAGCCTGACGCGCCGCGCCTTGCCCGGTGCGCACATGCCGGCCTTTGCCCCGCACGCGCAGTTCCAGCCACAACAGCAACAGACACAGCGCCAACAACACCGCGGAAAGCATCGCTGCGTTGGCGTTACTGAATTCCAGCTCGAACTGTTGATAGATCGCGGTAGTGAACGTTTGCAGGCCAATGATCGACAGCGCGCCGAACTCCACCAGCATGTGCAAGGCAATCAGCAGCGAACCGGCCAACAGCGAAGGCCAGAGCAGCGGCAGGGTGACGCGGAAAAACACCCCCCAGCGATTCTGCCCGAGGGTGCGTGCGGACTCTTCAAGGGAGGGATCGAGATTGCGCAGGGTCGCCGCTACCGGCAGAAAGATCAGCGGGTATTTCGACAGGCTCATCACCAGAATCGCCCCGCCCAGCCCTTCGAACTGCGCACTCAAGGAGACCCAGGTGAAGCTGCTGACAAACGCCGGCACCGCGAACGGCAGGCACAGAATCACGCCCCACAAGCGCCGCCCCGGCAAATTGCTGCGTTCCAGCAGCCAGGCCAGCGACAGACCAATCACGCCACAGGTGAGGGTTACGCCAACCATCAATGCCAAGGTATTGCGCAGCAGACCGAACACATACGGCCGCCACAGCAAGTGCAGCGCCTCGGCCCAGCCGGCCTGCCAGGCTTTCAGTCCGACATAGGCGAGCGGCAAAAGGCTGAGCACCACCAGCAGCAACACTGGCAGCACCAGCCAGATCGACGGCCGCTTACGCTTTGGTACGTAACCCCCGCGCGCGGCGGGGGCGGATAACGATGCGGCCATCAGTTCAAGCCAACTTCACGTTCCAGTTCCAGCGCTTCTTCGGCATTGCCCAGATCGGCCGGCGTTACGTTCGGCGCTTCCAGCTCGCTGAACGGCTTGAGCCCGCGATCCGATTCCATGCCTTTGTGCAGCGGGTATTCGGCAGTGGTCTGAGTGATCACGCGCTGACCTTCTTCGCTGGCCATGTAGGCGAGGAATTGCTGGGCTTCTTTTGGATGCTTGCTGGATTTCAGCACGGCAGCACTGGATACGGTGATCAAGCCACCGACATCGCCGCCGGTGAAGTAATGCAGTTTCGAGTCGAGTTTGCCTTTCTCGCGCTGCAGGGCGAACCAGTAGTAGTTGTTCACCAGCACGGTAGCGACTTCGCCGTTTTCCACAGCTTTCAGGGCAACCATGTTGTTGCTGTAGGTTTTGCCGAATGCGCGCAGGCCAGTCAGCCATTCTTCGGCGGCGTCACGACCGTGCAGCTTGATGATCGCTACGGCTTGTTCCTGGAACGCGCCGCTGGTTGGCACGAAACCGACTTTGCCTTGCCACTTCGGATCGGAGAATTCCATCACCGATTTCGGCAGGTCTTTTTCATCGACCAGTTTCGGGTTGTAGGCAACCACGCGAACGCGCGCTGTGACGCCGATCCAGGTGCCGTTGCCGGCTACATATTTTTCCGGAAGCACAGCCAAAGTGGCGTCATCGGTTTTCGCCAGCAGGCCGAGTTCGCCGAGATTATTCAGCGGCGGCGATTCTTCGGTGTAGATCACGTCGGCGGGGGAGCGGTCGCCTTCTTCGATGACCTGGCTGGCGAGCTGATTGCTGCTGCCTTTGCGGACATTGACGTGAATGCCGGTCTTGGCTTCGAAGGCTTTGGCGATCGCGTCGCCGACTTCCTTGTGCTGGCCGTTATAGAGAGTCAGGGAAACCGCATCGGCAGCCTGGGTGAGGGGAGTGGCGAGCGCCAGGCCGAGAAGGGTGAAGGTCAGGCCTCGGCGCAGGGTATTTCGAAACGTCATTCGCAGGGTTCCTCACTG
Source organism: Pseudomonas sp. NPDC088429 (assembly GCF_044753305.1). NCBI lineage: Bacteria > Pseudomonadati > Pseudomonadota > Gammaproteobacteria > Pseudomonadales > Pseudomonadaceae > Pseudomonas > Pseudomonas sp. NPDC088429. The sequence goes on from NZ_JBIVMX010000101.1 coordinate 5,431, forward strand.
TCGCATTGCAAAAACTTGCAACAATGATAAACGATATTGTTTCTCAAGTGCGCCTTGCGAGAGGCCGCCAGCTCTGATACGGCGGGGTACGCTGAAATGTAGGAGCTGCCGAAGGCTGCGATCTTTTGATCTTGCTCTTTGGAAAAACAAGATCAAAAGATCGCAGCCTTCGGCAGCTCCTACATGGAGATATCAGGGTTCCGGGAGGGCAGAAACGCAAAAACCCGCTTTCGCGGGTTTTTGTGAAATCCAAGGCCGTAACCTTGAATTTGAATTGGTGCCCAGAAGAAGACTCGAACTTCCACGACCTTGCGGTCACCAGCACCTGAAGCTGGCGTGTCTACCAATTTCACCATCTGGGCAATCATCGCTAGCGTTCCCGCTGTTGATGTGGCGCACTATACGGAGCGCTTTTTGATCTGTAAACCCCTGATTTAATTTTAATAAATCGGTTTTAACAAAAGCGTTCCTTAGAATGCAAAAAACCCGCTTTCGCGGGTTTTTGTGTGAGTCTTGAAACTGATCTAGTCTCAAACTCTAAATTGGTGCCCAGAAGAAGACTCGAACTTCCACGACCTTGCGGTCACCAGCACCTGAAGCTGGCGTGTCTACCAATTTCACCATCTGGGCAGTATCGGCAACGCTGTGCGTCGTCGATGGCGCGCACTATACGGAGCGTCTTTTTAACTGTAAACCCCTCTCAGCAAAAAACATGATTTTTTTTACCAGCGGTGGTCAAAACGGCTTTCAAGCAACGTTACAGCCCCGGATACGCGCCTTATAGAGTCGGAAATTTCCCGTTTCATGGCGCCTATGCCAAACTAACCCGCATATAGACAAGGTGAAAACTCTCTAATGGCCGATTGGCAGTCCCTCGATCCCGAGGCCGCTCGTGAAGCGGAAAAATATGAAAACCCTATTCCTAGCCGCGAACTGATCCTGGCGCATCTCGCCGATCGGGGTTCGCCTGCTGCCCGCGAGCAACTGGTCGAAGAGTTTGGTCTGACCACAGAAGACCAGATCGAAGCCCTGCGCCGCCGCCTGCGCGCCATGGAGCGCGACGCTCAACTGATCTACACCCGCCGCGGCACGTACGCGCCGGTCGACAAGCTCGACCTGATCCTCGGTCGCATCAGCGGTCACCGTGACGGTTTCGGCTTCTTGGTGCCGGACGACGGCAGCGATGACCTGTTCATGAGCCCGTCGCAAATGCGTCTGGTGTTCGACGGTGACCGTGCGCTGGCCCGTGTTTCCGGTCTTGACCGTCGCGGTCGCCGCGAAGGCGTGATCGTCGAAGTGGTCTCGCGTGCTCACGAAACCATCGTCGGTCGCTACTTCGAAGAAGGCGGCATCGGTTTCGTCGTTGCCGACAACCCGAAGATCCAGCAAGAAGTGCTGGTCACGCCGGGCCGTAACGCCAACGCGCAGATCGGTCAGTTCGTTGAGGTGAAAATCACCCACTGGCCAACGCCGCGCTTTCAGCCGCAAGGCGATGTGGTCGAAGTGGTCGGCAACTACATGGCGCCGGGCATGGAAATCGATGTTGCCCTGCGCACTTACGACATTCCGCACGTCTGGCCCGAAGCCGTACTGAAAGAAGCCGCCAAGCTCAAGCCGGAAGTCGAAGAGAAAGACAAAGAGAAGCGCGTTGACCTGCGCCATCTGCCGTTCGTCACCATCGACGGCGAAGATGCCCGCGATTTCGACGATGCGGTTTATTGCGAAGCCAAACCGGGCAAGCTGCGCCTGTTCTCCGGCGGCTGGAAGTTGTACGTGGCGATTGCCGACGTTTCCAGCTACGTGAAAATCGGTTCGGCGCTGGACAACGAAGCGCAAGTGCGCGGCAACTCGGTGTACTTCCCCGAGCGTGTTGTGCCGATGCTGCCTGAGCAACTGTCCAACGGCCTCTGCTCGCTGAACCCGCACGTCGATCGTCTGGCCATGGTTTGCGAGATGACCATCTCCAAATCCGGCGAAATGACCGACTACTGCTTCTATGAAGCGGTGATCCACTCCCACGCTCGCCTGACGTACAACAAAGTCAGCGCGATGCTGGAAACGCCGAAAATCACCGAGGCGCGTCAGCTTCGCGGTGAGTACAACGACGTTCTGCCGCACCTCAAGCAGCTGTATGCGCTGTACAAGGTTTTGTTGGCTGCTCGTCATGTACGTGGCGCGATCGATTTCGAAACGCAGGAAACCCGGATCATCTTCGGTACCGAGCGCAAGATTGCCGAGATCCGTCCGACCACCCGTAACGATGCGCACAAGCTGATCGAAGAATGCATGCTGGCGGCCAACGTGGCCACCGCCGAATTCCTCAAGAAGCACGAAATTCCTGCGCTGTACCGCGTCCACGATGGCCCGCCACCGGAGCGTCTGGAAAAACTCCGCGCCTTCCTTGGCGAGCTCGGCCTGTCCCTGCATAAAGGCAAAGACGGCCCGTCGCCGAAGGACTACCAGGCACTGCTGGCGAGCATTAAGGATCGTCCGGATTTCCACCTGATCCAGACTGTAATGCTGCGTTCGCTGAGCCAAGCGGTGTACAGCGCTGACAATCAGGGCCACTTCGGCCTGAATTACGAAGCCTATACCCACTTCACTTCGCCGATCCGTCGTTACCCGGATTTGCTCACGCACCGCGCGATCCGCAGCGTGATCCATTCGAAACAGGACACCCCGCACGTTCGCCGTGCCGGTGCGATGACCATTCCGAAAGCGCGTATCTATCCGTACGACGAAGCGGCGCTGGAGCAACTCGGCGAGCAGTGCTCGATGAGCGAGCGCCGTGCCGACGAAGCGACCCGCGACGTGGTGAACTGGCTCAAGTGCGAGTTCATGAAGGATCGCGTGGGCGAGTCGTTCCCTGGCGTGATCACGGCGGTGACCGGTTTTGGTCTGTTCGTCGAACTGACCGATATCTACGTCGAAGGCCTGGTGCACGTCACCGCGCTGCCGGGCGATTACTACCACTTCGATCCTGTGCATCACCGCTTGGCGGGCGAGCGCACCGGTCGTAGCTTCCGTCTCGGCGATACCGTTGAAGTGCGCGTCATGCGCGTTGACCTCGACGAGCGCAAGATCGACTTCGAGATGGCCGAAAAAACCATCAGCGCGCCGATCGGTCGCAAAAAACGTGGTGCTGAAACTGCTGCGCCAGCCGCGAAGGAAAAAGCCGAAGCGGCTCCTGCAAAAACCGCAGGTCGCCGTCCAGCGAAAGAGAAAGCTCCCGAAGCCTATCGTCCAAGCGACGCTGTGGCGAAAAACGCCGAGCTGCGTAAAAGCCGTGAAATGAAGAAGGCTCTGCTTTCCGACGCCAAAAACGGTGGTAAAGCGGCGCCTGGGGGAAAGACCGGGCGGTCGGCGCCTGAAAAGGCCTCCGGCGGCAAGCCAGCAAAACCGAGCAAACATCGTAAAGGCCCGCCAAAAGCGGGTTCTGCTCCAGCCAAAAGTGGCGGGGCACGTAAACCGAAGGCGAAGTCATGAGTCAGTTGGAAAAAATCTACGGCGTTCACGCGGTAGAAGCGTTGCTGCGTCACCACCCGAAGCGCGTCAAGCAGATCTGGCTGGCTGAAAGCCGCAACGATCCGCGCGTGCAGACGCTGGTTGAGCTGGCCAACGAGAATCGTGTCCAGGTTGGTCAGGCCGAGCGCCGCGAAATGGACGCTTGGGTTGAAGGCGTTCACCAAGGCGTGGTCGCGGAAGTCAGCCCGAGCCAGGTCTGGGGCGAAGCGATGCTCGACGAGCTGCTCGATCGCACTGACGGCGCACCGTTGCTGCTGGTGCTTGACGGCGTGACCGATCCGCACAACCTCGGCGCCTGCCTGCGTTCGGCCGATGCGGCCGGTGCGCTGGCGGTGATCGTGCCGAAAGACAAGTCGGCAACGCTGACACCGGTCGTGCGTAAAGTGGCCTGCGGCGCGGCGGAAGTGATTCCGTTGGTGGCGGTGACCAACCTTGCGCGCACCTTGGAAAAGCTTCAGCAGCGCGGTCTGTGGGTTGTCGGCACAGCAGGCGAAGCTGAAGTCAGCATCTACGACCAGGATCTGACGGGCCCGACCATTCTGATCATGGGCGCCGAAGGCAAAGGCATGCGTCGCCTGACCCGCGAACACTGCGACTATCTGGTGAAGCTGCCGATGGCCGGTAGCGTCAGCAGCCTCAACGTCTCGGTCGCAACGGGCGTCTGCCTGTTCGAAGCCCAGCGTCAGCGCGGCGTAAAAGCCAAGCCTGCTGCCAAGAAATAAGCCCCCTGTAGGAGCTGCCGCAGGCTGCGATCTTTTGATCTTGTCTTTAAAAACAAAATCAAAAGATCGCAGCCTTCGGCAGCTCCTACAGGTGTTCATTGGTGATTGTTCAAATAATCACCAATTGCCTTGCACCTCTTCTGTCCCTTCTCTACAATTGCGCCCCTTGCTGTGAGGGCAGGCACTCATGTGCCCCGCGCCAGCAAGTCCATAAGTGTCATTCACTCCTTGTCTGACCGTTTTTGAGCGGCAGGCTACAACCCGTAAGGAGCATTCATGCGTCATTACGAAATCATCTTTTTGGTCCACCCGGATCAAAGCGAGCAAGTCGGCGGCATGGTTGAGC
>NZ_JBIVMX010000102.1:0-3093 GCF_044753305.1 Pseudomonas sp. NPDC088429
TCCACTGTCACTTCACTCAGGATGAGGTTGAATTTCTTGGAGGCGTCCTTTTCTTACCTGCCTGCCGATTGAATCAGGAATACGAAGGGTCCAGCGCTGCCATCCATGATCGGGACTTCGGACGCGGAGAGCTCGACGTAGGCGTTATCGATGCCCAGGCCAGCCATGGCCGAGAGCAAGTGCTCTACCGTGTCCACTTTGACGTCGCCATTGATCAGCGTCGTCGACATAGTGGTTTCACCGACGTTTTCCGCGCGGGCAGGGATCTGCACCACAGGGTCGAGGTCAGCGCGACAAAACACAATGCCAGTGTCGACAGGCGCAGGCTTGAGAGTCAGATAGACCTTCTCACCGGAGTGCAGGCCTACACCTGTGGCACGGATAATATTTTTCAGTGTGCGTTGTTTAATCATGGCTTGGGCCGCTTCAGCGCAAATTGCGAACTGGTATCAACAAAGGCTGGCGATAATAGCAGACCGAGCCTTTGCTGAACACCAATCACCTTCATAGCCCTGATACATTCCATCAATCGGCCTGACGACGCAGGAATGCCGGGATGTCCAGGTAGTCCAGGTCATCTTGCGGATTCATCTTCGCGGCAGCCGCAGCACCGGCCTGAGCCTGGTTGCGCATGACGGTCGGACGATCCAGATCACGGTAATTTACCGCTGGCGCTTCCTGACGGGTCGGAGCCGGTTGTTGTACCTGAGCGGTCGACATCGAGGTATGAACGGTATTGTCGATAACCTTCACAGGCTTCTCGATTTTTGCGCCCAGACCGGTAGCAACCACAGTCACGTGCAGCTCGTCGCGCATGTCCGGATCGATAACGGTACCGACCTTGACCATCGCATGTTCGGAAGCGAAGGCTTCGATGATGCTACCCACGTCGGAGTACTCACCCAGGGACAGGTCAGGGCCGGCGGTGATGTTCACCAGAATGCCGCGTGCGCCTTGCAGGTTCACGTCTTCCAGCAGCGGGTTACGGATTGCCGCTTCGGTGGCTTCACGTGCACGGTTCGGACCGCTGGCGCAGCCAGTGCCCATCATTGCCATGCCCATTTCGCTCATCACGGTACGCACGTCGGCGAAGTCGACGTTGATCATGCCCGGACGCTTGATGATGTCGGAGATACCGCGAACGGCACCTGCCAGTACATCGTCAGCCTTGGCGAAAGCCGACAAGAGGCTTGCGTCTTTACCGAGGATGGTCAGCAGCTTCTCGTTAGGAATGGTGATCAACGAGTCGACGCTTTCGGACAGCATGCGGATGCCTTCATCGGCGATCTGCATACGCTTGCGGCCTTCGAACGGGAACGGACGAGTCACGACCGCAACGGTCAGAATGCCCATTTCCTTGGCCACTTCGGCGATGATCGGTGCAGCACCGGTACCGGTACCGCCGCCCATGCCAGTGGTGATGAACACCATGTTGGTGCCCTGCAGCACTTCGGCAATACGCTCACGGTCTTCCAGAGCAGCCTGACGGCCGACTTCCGGGTTCGCGCCGGCGCCGAGGCCTTTGGTCACGCCAGTGCCCAGTTGCAGGATGGTACGTGCGCCGATGTTTTTCAGCGCTTGAGCATCGGTGTTGGCGCAGATGAATTCAACGCCTTCGATGTTGCTCTTGACCATGTGGTTGACAGCGTTGCCGCCGCCACCGCCGACACCGATAACTTTGATTACCGGGCTTGCGGGGATGTTGTCTACGAGTTCGAACATTTTCCCTCTCCTTACATTCTCTAGTTTTTTTCGCCTACTGCATGTTTGTTGCGGTGCATCTACTGCTACTGCTTGCCGCTCGAAGCTTGACGCTTCCAGCTGCTTTTAAAAGTTGCCTTGAACCCACTTCTTCAATCGATCCAGCAACGGCGCCTGTGGCTCTTCGTTGCTGTAGCTGTCGCGGCTGCCGATGCCCGAGAACGAGATCCCGTCGGACTGCTTTTGCAGGCCGTACATCAACAAGCCAACGCCAGTGGAATAAATCGGGTTGCGTACCACGTCATCCAGACCTTTGACGCCGTGCGGAACGCCCAGACGAACCGGCATGTGGAAGATTTCTTCGGCCAGTTCAGTCGCGCCTTCCATCTTCGAAGTACCGCCAGTCAGCACGATGCCGGCCGGGATCAGGTCTTCGTAGCCGCTGCGACGTAGTTCGGCCTGGATCAGCGTGAACAGTTCGTCGTAACGCGGTTCGACCACTTCGGCCAGGGCCTGACGCGACAGTTCGCGCGGTGGACGGTCGCCGACGCTTGGCACCTTGATGGTTTCACCGGCACCGGCCAGTTTCGCCAGGGCGCAGGCGTAGCGGATTTTGATTTCTTCGGCGTACTGAGTCGGGGTGCGCAGCGCCATGGCGATGTCGTTGGTCACCTGATCACCGGCAATCGGGATCACCGCGGTGTGACGGATCGCGCCTTCGGTGAAGATCGCGATGTCGGTAGTACCGCCGCCGATGTCGACCAGGCACACGCCCAGTTCTTTCTCGTCGTCGGTCAGTACCGAGTAGGCCGAGGCCAGTTGCTCGAGAATGATGTCGTCGATTTCCAGACCGCAGCGGCGCACGCATTTTTCAATGTTCTGTGCAGCGTTGACGGCGCAGGTGACCACATGAACCTTGGCTTCCAGACGCACGCCGGACATGCCCAGTGGTTCACGAACGCCTTCCTGGTTATCGATCACGTAATCCTGCGGCAGGGTGTGCAGCACGCGCTGGTCAGCCGGGATCGCCACAGCCTGAGCAGCGTCAAGTACGCGCTCAAGGTCGGCCGAGCTGACTTCGCGATCACGGATCGCGACGATGCCGTGGGAGTTCAGGCTGCGGATGTGATTGCCCGCCACGCCGACGAACGCCGAGTGAATGCGGCAGCCCGCCATCAGTTGGGCTTCTTCGATCGCACGCTGGATCGATTGCACGGTGGACTCGATGTTCACCACCACGCCCTTCTTCAGGCCACGGGACGGATGGGTACCGATCCCGACGATTTCCAGCGTGCCGTCGTCGGAGACCTCGCCGACCAGCGCCACCACCTTGGAGGTGCCGATATCGAGACCGACGATCATTTTGCCGCTTTGCACGTTTGCCATGGGTCC
>NZ_JBIVMX010000102.1:3103-4437 GCF_044753305.1 Pseudomonas sp. NPDC088429
ACATAGCGACAGCGGGTTGGGCTGTCGTCGGCGCTACAGGTTCCCGCCAGCCAACAGCGAGGCCGTTGGCGTAGCGCAGATCGATGCGCGCAATGTTCGTAATCTGGTCTTTAAGCGTCTTGTCATAGATGGCGATAAAGCGGCGCATCTTTTCCACCAAATTGCCGCGTCCCAGCAGCAGCTCGATGCCGGGGCCGGAACTGCCGGCACCGGTGGTCAGGAACCAGCTCCCGCGTTCACGCAATTCCAGGCGTGCAATCGAGAAGCCCAACGGCCGCAGCATCTGGCTCAGCACCTGATACTGCTGCATCACTTGCTGCTGAGCCCGTTGTGGGCCGAACAGCTGTGGCAGGTGTTCGTAGTTCGCCAGTTCCTTCGGCGTAAACGCCTGGCCCTGGTTGTTCAGCAACGACTCGTCGCCCCAACGCGCCACCGGCAACTGCTCTTCGAGGCGGATCACCACTTGGTCCGGCCACACCCGACGTACTTCGGCATGGGCGATCCAGGGCATCTGCTCAAGTTCGGTGCGCATCCCGGCCAGGTCGATGGTGAAGAAGCTCGACGCCACATACGGGGCGATGCGCTGCTGCACTGCTTGCTGGCTGATGTAGCTCAGGTCGCCCTGCACGGCGATCTTGGTGATCGGCCGGTCGGCGTACGGCAGCAAACGCGTTGCCCCTTCGTAGGTACCAAAGCCCAGCACAACCAGCAGCACCGGCCAGAACAGGCTTTTCAGAAAACCGAAATTGGCTTTCGGCAGGCGCGCGGACATCGGCTCTTTCGCCACCATTCGGCTGGCACCCCGCGGTACCGGCTTGCGGCCGGGTGCGGGTGGCTGATGTCTGAGCTGAGCGCCTTGCATGGTCTTAACCTCGCGCCTCTTGGGTAACTGCGCCTTCAACACTGGCGGCCAGAATGGCCAGTACCAGTTGCTGGAAATCCAGACCGGCAGCACGGGCCGCCATCGGCACCAGACTGTGATCGGTCATGCCCGGTGCGGTGTTCACTTCCAGGAACCAGAACTGCCCGTCGGCGTCCTGCATCACGTCCGCCCTGCCCCAACCGGCAATCCCCAGCGCCTCACTGGCCTTGGCCGTGAGATCCATGAGTTCCTTTTCCTTGGCGGCATCCAGCCCGCACGGAATGCGGTACTGGGTATCGTTGGCGATGTACTTGGCGTCGTAGTCGTAAAACGTGTGCGGTGTACCCAGGGCGATTGGAGGCAACACCTGGTCACGCAGGGTGGCGATGGTGAACTCCGGACCTTGAATCCATTGCTCACCTGGTCACGCAGGGTGGCGATGGTGAACTCCGGACCTTGAATCCAGTGCTCA
>NZ_JBIVMX010000102.1:4447-9829 GCF_044753305.1 Pseudomonas sp. NPDC088429
CGTAGGTACTGGCCGCTTTCCATGCGTCGATCAACTCGGACGCAGAACTCACTTTGGCCATCCCGATACTTGAACCTTCATGGGCCGGTTTGACGATCAAAGGGAAGCCCAGTTCCGTCGCCGCAGAAATACAATCGGCTTCGCTGCACAGCACGGCGTGACGCGGCGTCGGAATCCCGAGGCTGTGCCAGACCTGCTTGGTGCGCAGTTTGTCCATCGCCAGTGCCGAGGCCAGAATGCCGCTGCCGGTGTAGGGAATGCCGGCCACTTCGAGCAGGCCCTGCATGGAGCCGTCTTCACCGCCACGGCCGTGAAGAATGATGAAGGCGCGGTCGATTTTTTCACTCAGCAGACGTTGCAGAATGTCGGCGCCAACGTCGATACCGAACGCGTCCACGCCAGCGCTCTGCAGCGCATCGAGAACGGCGTTACCGGATTTCAGCGAAACCTCACGCTCGGCACTCAAGCCGCCGAAGAGCACGGCGACGCGGCCGAAGTCTTTCGGCGCGATGGTGGAGAACAGGTTGGCGTAGGCAGCAGTCATTTCAACTTCCCCTCGACCGACGCCGCCACGGCGCCAGCGAACAATTCACTTTTCAACAGCTTCGGCGCGAGACCGCCGATATCACCCGCGCCCTGGCACAGCAGGATGTCGCCGGCACGCAACAGCGGCTTGACCAGCGGTGCCAGATCAACGCCACGCTCGATGTAGATCGGATCGAGCTGACCGCGCTGACGGATGCTGTTGCACAGCTTGCGGCTGTCGGCGCCTGGGATCGGCTCTTCGCCGGCCGGATAAACTTCCATCAGCAGCAGCACGTTGGCGTCGGCCAGTACATTGACGAAATCGTCGTACAGGTCGCGGGTGCGGCTATAACGGTGCGGTTGATACACCATCACCAGACGGCGCTCCGGCCAGCCACCGCGTACGGCTTTGATCACGGCCGCGACTTCGGTCGGGTGGTGACCGTAGTCGTCGACCAGCATCACGTGGCCGCCGTCCACCGGCAGTTCGCCGTAAACCTGGAACCGTCGACCGACACCCTGGAAACCCGACAGGCCCTGAACGATGGCTTCATCGCTGACGCCCTCATCGGACGCGATGCAGATGGTCGCCAGCGAGTTGAGCACGTTGTGGTTGCCCGGCATGTTCACGGAAACATCCAGCGGCTCGCGGTCAGGGCGCAGCACGGTGAAGAAGGTCTGCATGCCTTGCTGACGCACATTGATCGCGCGCACGTCAGCGTCTTCGCTGAAGCCGTAGGTCACGGTCGGACGTTTCACCAGCGGCAGGATTTCGCGCACGACCGGGTCGTCCAGGCACATCACGGCCAAACCGTAGAACGGCAGGTTGTGCAGGAACTCGACGAAGGTTTTCTTCAGTTTGTTGAAGTCACCGTCGTAGGTCGCCATGTGGTCGGCGTCGATGTTGGTGACCACGGCCACCAACGGTTGCAGGTGCAGGAAGCTCGCGTCGCTTTCATCGGCTTCGGCGATCAGGTAACGGCTGGTGCCGAGCTGGGCATTGGTGCCCGCAGCATTCAGACGACCACCGATGACGAAGGTCGGATCCAGACCACCGGCGGCGAACACCGAAGCGATCAGGCTGGTAGTGGTGGTTTTGCCGTGCGTACCGGCGACGGCGATGCCGTGGCGATAGCGCATCAGTTCGGCGAGCATTTCGGCCCGCGGCACCACTGGAATACGACGCTCAAGCGCAGTCGCGACTTCCGGGTTGGAGGTGTTCACAGCGCTCGACACCACCAATACATCGGCGGTCGCGGCGTTCTCGGCACGGTGGCCGATGAAGATCTGCGCGCCGAACGATTCCAGACGCTCGGTGACCGGCGAAGCTTTCAGGTCGGAACCGGACACTTCATAGCCCAGGTTCAACAACACTTCGGCAATACCGCACATGCCCACGCCGCCGATACCGACGAAGTGGATGCGACGGATGCGGCGCATTTCCGGTTGCGGCATGGCTTTCTGTTTCTCACCCATGGGCCACCTCCAGACAGGTATCGACCACGCTACGGGTGGCATCGGGTTTCGCCAGACGGCGGGCCGCTTGGGCCATATCTTCGAGTCGTTGCGGTTGCATCAAGACCTCTGTCAGGCGCGCGGCAAGATCCGCGGCACCAGTCGTTCTTTGCGGCATCAGGAAGGCAGCGCCTTCACGGGCCAAATAATCGGCGTTGCGGGTCTGGTGATCGTCAATCGCGTGGGGCAAAGGCACCAGCATCGAGGGCAGACCGGCGGCAGCCAGCTCACTGATGGTCAACGCGCCTGCGCGGCACACCACCAGGTCGGCCCAGCCATAGGCTTGGGCCATGTCTTTGATGAACGGCTGCACCTGCGCTTCGACGCCGGCGGCGCGGTAGCGCTCTGCAGTCACTTCATCGTGGTTTTTGCCGGCCTGATGAAACACTTCCGGGCGCAAATCGGCAGCGACTTGGGCCAGGGCTTCAGGCAGCAATTTATTCAACGGTTCTGCGCCAAGGCTTCCGCCAAGGATCAGCAAACGCGCTTTGCGACCAGCCAGAGCCGGGCGCGATGTTTCGAGGAACAGCTCGCTGCGCACCGGGTTTCCGGTGGTACGGCGGGTGTCCGACAGAGTAAAGGTGTCGGGGAACGCTTCACACACCCGGGCGGCGAACGGCACCAGCAACCGATTGGCGGTGCCGGCAACTGCGTTCTGCTCGTGAACGATCACCGGCACGCCGGCCAGTTTCGCGGCAAGACCACCAGGGCCAGTCACATAACCACCGAAGCCGACCACGCACACTGGTTTCAACTGGCGAATGATCGCCCGCGCCTGCCACACCGACTTCAGCAGCATGAACGGCGCCTTGAGCAGCGACAGCTTGCCCTTGCCGCGCAGACCGCTGGCGTTGATGCGGTGCAGTTGAAGACCTGCAGCCGGCACCAATTCGTTTTCAATTCCGCGTGGCGTGCCGAGCCAATGCACGGTATAGCCGCGCGCCTGAAACTCGCGGGCACAGGCCAGCGCCGGGAACACGTGGCCACCGGTTCCGCCGGCCATGATCAATACGTTAGCGCCCATGATTCGGCTCCTCAGCGAAGTCGCTCTCATGGAATTCCATTTCTTCACTGCCCAGGTGGGTTCGACTCTCCCACTCGATCCTCAATAACAAGCCGAGGCAGGCACAGCAGATCACCAACGAACTGCCGCCGTAACTGAGGAACGGCAAGGTCAGACCTTTGGTTGGCAGCAGGCCGACGTTCACCCCGATATTGATCAGAAACTGACCAATCCACAGGAACGACAAGCCGTAGGCCACATAAGCTGCGAAATACTGTTTGGCTTTCTCCGCCCACAAGCCGATGTACATGCCGCGAATACACACGAACACGAACAGGGCCACGGTGCACAGCGAACCGACCGCGCCCAGCTCTTCAGCGAGAACCGAGAACACAAAGTCGGTGTGCGCTTCCGGCAGGTAGAACTGCTTCTGCACGCTGTTGCCCAGACCCACGCCGAGCCATTCACCGCGACCGAACGCGATCAACGCTTGCGACAGTTGATAACCGGCGCCGAACTGGTCAGCCCACGGGTCAGCGAAGTTGGTCAGACGCGCCATACGATACGGCTGCATCTGAATCAGCAGCACCACCGCCCCGACCGCCAACACCACCATCAGCGAGAAGCGGAACAGCCCGACCCCGCCAAGGAATAGCATTGCCGCCGCAGCGCCCATCATCACGACGGTGGCACCGAAGTCCGGCTCCATCAGCAACAGGCCAGCCATCGGCAGCAGCACGATGAACGGCTTGAAGAAGCCCATCCAGCTTTCGCGCACTTCTTTCTGACGCCGCACCAGATAACCGGCGAGGTAGATCACCACGAATACTTTGGCGATTTCGGACGGCTGCACGTTAAAGAAGCTGAAACCAATCCAGCGCATCGAACCGTTCACTTCTCGGCCGATGCCGGGGACGATCACCATCACCAGCAAGCCAAACGCACCCAGCAGCATCAACCAGCCGAGGCGCTGCCAGGTAGCAATTGGAATCATCATGGTGATGACACACGCGCCCAGGCCCAGCACCACATATATAAGGTGGCGAATCATGTAATACAGCGGACTGCCCGACTGCGCGGCCGCCACTTCGGTGGACGCCGAGGCGATCATGATCAAACCGAGACCGAGCAGCGCCAGGCAACCGGCGAGCATCGGGAAATCGAGGTCGATACCGCGCCCGGTGATGATCGGCGACGGATACGGTTTGATGATATTGCGCAGGCTCATGCCAATTCCTCCACAGCGCGGACGAACTGGTGACCACGGTCTTCATAATTCTTGAACATGTCGAAACTGGCGCAGGCTGGCGACAGCAGCACCACGTCACCCGGCTGGGCAGCGGCGCGGCATTGCGCGACGGCGTCGACCAGCGAGGTCGCGCGAATCAGCGGCACGGCATCGCCGATGGCGGCGCCGATCTTGTCGGAGTCGCGGCCCATGAGGATCACGGCGCGGCAGTTGGCCGCCACCGGATCATGCAGATCGTTGAATTCGGCACCCTTGCCATCGCCACCGGCGATCAGGATGACCTTGCCGTCGATATCCGCGCCCAGGCCTTCGATGGCAGCCAGTGCGGCGCCGACGTTGGTGGCTTTGGAATCGTTGTAGTAAGCCACGCCGTCGAGATCACGCACCCACTGGCAGCGGTGTTCAAGACCGGCGAAGTTGCGCAGCGCCGCGAGCATCGCATCGAACGGCAGGCCGACCGCATGACCGAGTGCCAGCGCCGCGAGGGCGTTGGACTGGTTATGCGCGCCACGAATCTTCAATTCGCGCACTGGCATCAGGTTTTGGAATTCGAAGGCCAGATACTTCTCGCCGTCTTCTTCGCGGATACCGAAGGCTTTGAAATCAGGTTTGGTCAGGCCGAACGTCCAGCATGGCTGGCCTTCGCCCATCAACGGACGGCTCAGCGCATCCTGACGGTTGACCACGAACTGCTTCGCGCCCCGGAAGATCCGGTGCTTGGCCAGGTGGTAAGCCGGCAGGCCGCTGTAGCGATCCATGTGGTCTTCGCTGATGTTCAGCACGGTCGCCACTTCAGCGTTGAGCTGGTCGGTGGTTTCCAGCTGGAAGCTCGACAGCTCCATCACGTACAGCTCGATGTCGTCGCTGAGCAAGTCCAGCGCCGGGGTGCCGAGGTTGCCGCCGACGGCGACGCGTTTGCCCGCCGCAGCCGCCATCTCGCCGACCAGGGTGGTGACGGTGCTTTTCGCGTTGGAACCGCTGATGGCCACGATCGGCGCCTGCGCGTTACGCGCGAACAGCTCGATGTCGCCGGACAGTTTCACGCCACGGGCCGCAGCGGCTTGCAGGGCCGGGGTCGCCAGCGCCAGGG
>NZ_JBIVMX010000103.1:0-9780 GCF_044753305.1 Pseudomonas sp. NPDC088429
ACAGCGAAAAGGTCATCGACCACTACGAAAACCCGCGCAACGTCGGCAAGATGAACGCGGAAGATCCTGATGTCGGCACCGGCATGGTCGGCGCTCCGGCATGCGGCGACGTGATGCGTCTGCAAATCAAGGTCAACGACGCCGGCATCATCGAAGATGCCAAGTTCAAGACCTACGGCTGCGGTTCGGCTATCGCTTCCAGCTCCCTCGCCACCGAGTGGATGAAGGGCAAGACCCTGGACGAAGCAGAAACCATCAAGAACACTCAGCTGGCCGAAGAACTGGCCCTGCCGCCAGTGAAAATTCACTGCTCGGTACTGGCTGAAGACGCTATCAAAGCGGCTGTTCGCGATTACAAGCAGAAGAAAGGCTTGATCTGACTTTCTGGATTTGGCGACGAGTAAGGAGTCACCGATGGCTATCAGCATGACAGAAGCGGCTGCTCGACACGTGCGGCGCTCCCTCGACGGGCGCGGCAAAGGTGTAGGGATTAGTCTGGGTGTTCGCACCACAGGCAGTTCCGGCCTTGCCTACGTGCTGGAGTTTGTCGACGAGGTGGTTGCAGAGGATCAGGTGTTCGAGAGTCACGGCGAAAAAGTGATCATCGACCCGAAAAGCCTCGCCTACCTGGACGGCACCGAGCTCGATTTCGTCAAGGAAGGGTTGAACGAAGGCTTCAAGTTCAACAACCCCAACGTACGCGGTGAATGTGGCTGCGGCGAAAGCTTCAATATCTGAGGCTTGTCGTGGGTATTCCTTGTCATTTCGCTTTATTCGAGCTGCAACCGAGTTTCCGTCTGGATCTCGAGCAGTTGGCCACGCGCTACCGTGAGTTGGCGCGCGGCGTTCATCCTGACCGCTTCGCCGACGCTTCCGAGCGTGAGCAGCGAACCGCACTCGAGCAGTCTGCACGGCTCAACGACGCCTATCAGACGCTCAAGAGTCCGGCCCAGCGCGCACGCTACCTGCTGACCATCAGCGGGCATGAAGTGCCGATGGAAGTCACTGTCCATGATCCCGAGTTTCTTCTGCAGCAGATGCAATGGCGCGAAGAGCTTGAAGACCTCCAGGACAGTGCCGACCTCGACGGTGTCGCGGTGTTCAAGCGTCGCTTGAAAGTGGCTCAGGAAGAACTCAACGAAAGCTTCGCAGCCTGTTGGGATGATGCGGCGCAACGCGAACAGGCCGAACGCCTGATGCGGCGCATGCAGTTCCTCGACAAGCTCACCTACGAAGTGCGCCAGTTAGAAGAGCGCCTCGACGATTAACCCAGTGCCGCTCCGGTCGCACGCCTGATATACAGATAAGTCCTGATCACGATGGCCCTACTGCAGATCGCCGAACCCGGCCAAAGTCCTCAACCGCACCAGCGTCGTCTGGCTGTGGGGATCGACTTGGGCACTACCAATTCGCTGGTCGCTGCGTTGCGCAGTGGTCTTTCCGAACCGTTGGCCGACGCAAACGGGCAGGTCATCCTGCCGTCCGCTGTGCGTTACCACGCCGATCACGTCGAAGTCGGCGAGTCGGCGAAGCTGGCCGCCGCGTCCGATCCTTTGAATACTGTGCTGTCGGTCAAGCGCTTGATGGGTCGTGGTCTGTCCGACGTCAAGCAATTGGGCGACCAGTTGCCGTACCGCTTTGTCGGTGGCGAATCGCACATGCCGTTCATCGACACCGTGCAAGGCCCGAAAAGCCCGGTCGAAGTCTCCGCCGATATCCTCAAAGTGCTGCGTCAGCGCGCTGAAGCGACGTTGGGTGGCGAGCTGGTTGGCGCGGTGATCACCGTTCCGGCTTACTTCGATGATGCTCAGCGTCAAGCCACCAAAGATGCGGCCAAACTCGCCGGTCTGAACGTGCTGCGTCTGCTCAACGAGCCGACTGCGGCCGCTGTGGCGTACGGTCTGGATCAACATGCCGAAGGCCTGGTCGCAATTTATGACCTCGGCGGCGGTACTTTCGATATTTCGATTCTGCGTCTGACTGGCGGTGTTTTTGAAGTGCTGGCCACTGGCGGCGACAGCGCGCTGGGCGGCGATGACTTCGATCACGCGATTGCCGGCTGGATCATCGAGAGTGCCGGGCTGTCCGCCGATCTCGATCCGGGCGCACAACGTAATCTGCTGCAAACCGCTTGCGCGGCCAAAGAAGCCCTGACCGACTCGGCCAGTGTTGAAGTGGCCTACGGCGACTGGAAAGCACCGCTGACCCGCGAAGCCTTCGATGCGCTGATCGAGCCAATGGTCGCGCGCAGCCTGAAAGCTTGTCGCCGCGCCGTGCGCGACTCCGGCATCGAACTGGACGACGTACACGCTGTGGTTATGGTTGGCGGTTCGACTCGCGTTCCTCGCGTTCGCGAAGCCGTTGCCGAAGCCTTTGGTCGTCAGCCTCTGACCGAAATCGACCCGGATCAAGTGGTGGCCATCGGTGCTGCGATTCAGGCCGATACCCTGGCGGGCAACAAGCGCGATGGCGGCGAACTGCTGCTGCTCGACGTGATTCCACTGTCCCTGGGGCTGGAAACCATGGGCGGCTTGATGGAGAAGGTGATTCCGCGCAACACCACCATCCCCGTCGCTCGCGCACAAGATTTCACTACGTACAAAGACGGCCAGTCGGCCATGGCGATCCACGTGTTGCAGGGTGAGCGCGAGCTGATCAGTGACTGCCGCTCGCTGGCGCGCTTCGAATTGCGTGGCATTCCAGCGATGGTGGCCGGCGCAGCGAAAATTCGCGTGACCTTCCAGGTCGATGCCGACGGTCTGCTCAGCGTGTCTGCCCGTGAGTTGGGCTCAGGCGTTGAAGCGAGCATTCAGGTCAAGCCGTCTTACGGTCTGACCGACGGCGAAATCGCCAAGATGCTCAAGGATTCGTTCCAGCACGCCAATGACGATAAAGTCGCCCGCGTTCTACGCGAGCAGCAAGTCGATGCCCAGCGCCTGATCGAAGCGGTGCAGGGCGCTCTGGAGGCTGATGGCGAGCGTTTGCTCGACGCCGAAGAGCGCATGGTCATCGACCTGCAACTGCAGGAACTGGCTGAACTGATGAAAGGCACCGATGGTTATGCCATCGAGCAGCAGACCAAGCGTCTGTCGCAAGTGACCGATGCTTTTGCTGCCCGCCGCATGGATCTGACGGTGAAAGCCGCTTTGTCGGGGCGCAATCTGAATGAAATCGAGGATATCTGATGCCGCAGGTCATTTTTCTGCCCCACGAGAAGTTCTGCCCTGAAGGCATGGTGGTCGAGGCCGCGCCCGGCACATCGATTCTCGAACTGGCCCACGAACACCACATCGAGATGGAAAGCGCCTGCGGGGGCGTCTGCGCTTGCACCACCTGCCACTGCATCATCCGCGAGGGTTTCGACTCGATGGAAGAGGCTGACGAGCTGGAAGAAGACTTCCTCGATCGTGCATGGGGTCTGGAAGCGCAATCGCGTCTGGCCTGTCAGGCTATCGTTGGTGAAGAAGACATCACCGTCGAAATTCCGAAATATTCGCTTAACCATGCGGCTGAAGCGCCGCACTGACTGGTAAGACTGTCATGAGCTACGGTTGGAATGATGTTCAACGTATTGCAGAAGAGTTGGCCGAGGCCAAGCCGGGCGTAGACCCGTTTTCTGTCAATTTCGTCGATCTGCAGCAATGGATCAAAGAGCTGCCGGATTTTGACAATACCTCTGGTCGTGTTGGCGAGAAGGTGTTGGAAGCGGTTCAGACGCTCTGGGCTGAAGAATTGGACTGATCGTCCTCGCAGGTTAGGCAATACCCAAGAACCCGCGTATAATTCGCGGGTTTAATTTTTCGCAAATTACCGTTTCTGGAGTTACACCATGGCTGTTCAACGCACTTTCTCCATCATCAAGCCTGACGCTGTTGCAAAAAACGTCATCGGCGAAATCACCACTCGTTTCGAAAAAGCCGGCCTGCGCGTTGTAGCTTCGAAACTGAAGCAACTGTCCAAAGCCGAAGCTGAAGGCTTCTACGCTGAGCACAGCGCTCGTGGTTTCTTCGGCGACCTGGTTGCTTTCATGATCTCCGGCCCTGTTGTTGTTCAGGTTCTGGAAGGCGAAAACGCTATCGCTCTGAACCGTGAGCTGATGGGCGCTACCAACCCTAAAGAAGCTGCTGCCGGCACCATCCGCGCTGACTTCGCTGATTCCATCGACGCCAACGCTGTTCACGGTTCGGACTCCGAAGCCGCAGCTGCTCGTGAAATCTCGTACTTCTTCGCAGCTACTGAAGTAACCACTCGCTAAGCATTGGCTTAAGAGTGAAGGTGAATCCATGACTACATCGACTGTAAAAACCAACCTGCTGGGTCTGACTCAACAGGAAATGGAAAAATTCTTCGACTCAATCGGGGAGAAGCGTTTCCGTGCCGGTCAGGTAATGAAATGGATTCACCACTTTGGTGTCGATGATTTCGACGCCATGACGAACGTCAGCAAGGCCTTGCGCGACAAGCTCAAGGTTATTGCTGAAGTCCGTGGTCCGGAAGTGGTCAGCGAGGACATCTCCACCGACGGCACCCGTAAGTGGGTGGTGCGTGTGGCGTCCGGCAGCTGCGTCGAGACCGTGTACATTCCCCAGGGCAAACGCGGCACTCTGTGCGTTTCGTCCCAGGCAGGCTGTGCCCTGGATTGCAGTTTCTGCTCCACCGGCAAGCAAGGCTTCAATAGCAACCTCACCGCCGCCGAAGTCATCGGTCAGGTGTGGATTGCCAACAAATCTTTCGGCAGTGTCCCGGCAACCGTCGACCGTGCCATCACCAACGTGGTGATGATGGGCATGGGTGAGCCGCTGCTGAACTTCGACAACGTCGTCGCCGCCATGCATCTGATGATGGATGACCTCGGCTACGGGATCTCCAATCTCAGCGTGAACCTTTACACCTCGGTAGTGGTTCCTATGATCTAAGAGCTGTACAATAACATCGAAGTCTACCTGGAGTTGTCCCTGCAAGCACCGAATCAAGCATTGCGTAACCAATTGGTGCCGATCAACAAGAAATATCCGCTTAAGATGCTGCTCGAGTCGTGCCAGCGCTACATGTCGTCCCTGGGCGAAAAACGTGTGCTGACCATCGAGTACACCTTGCTCAAAGACATCAACGACAAGGTTGAACACGCCGTTGAGATGGTCGAGTTGCTGAAAAACATTCCGTGCAAGATCAACCTGATTCCGTTCAACCCGTTCCCGCATTCCGGGTACGAGCGTCCGAGCAACAACGCGATCCGTCGTTTCCAGGATCAGTTGCATCAGGCCGGTTTCAACGTCACTGTTCGCACCACCCGTGGTGAAGACATTGACGCCGCATGTGGTCAATTGGTAGGGCAGGTGCTGGATCGCACCCGTCGCAGCGAACGTTATATCGCCGTGCGTGAGTTGAACGCCGACAGCGATCTGGCACAGAACGCCGCGAACACTAATTAAGAGAGGATCTCTATGTCCCTGCGCTTTGCGCTGCTGTTGCTGTTGGCCAGCCTGTGTGCTGGTTGTGTCCTGTCGGGTGACTACAACCCGATGAAGACCAGCAAGGGCCGCGATGAAGCGCGGGCTGCCTATGTGCAGTTGGGACTGGGATACTTGCAACAAGGCATGACCGAACGGGCCAAGGTGCCGTTGAAGAAGGCGCTGGAACTCGACAGTTCGGATCCAGACGCCAATGCCGCGCTCGGTTTGGTGTTTCAAGCCGAAATGGAGCCTGCACTGGCCGACGAGCATTTCCGCAAGGCCTTGTCCTCGCGTCCCGCCGATGCCCGTATCCTCAACAACTACGGCAGTTTTCTCTACGAAGAACAGCGTTATAAAGAAGCCTACGAGCGTTTTGAACAGGCGGCCGCCGATACCCTGTATCCTGAGCGCTCGCGTGTGTTCGAGAACCTCGGCATGACGGCGGCGAAACTCGGTCAGCGTGATGTCGCGCAGCAGCAACTGGAAAAAGCCTTGCGGCTGAACCGTCAACAACCGCGCGCATTGCTGGAAATGGCTGAGTTGTCCTTCGAAGACAGGCATTATGTGCCCGCGCGTGACTATTACGACCGTTTCAGCCTGCTGACCGAACAAAATGCACGTAGTCTATTGCTCGGCGTTCGGCTGGCAAAAGTGTTTGAAGATCGCGACAAGGCCGCCAGTTATGGCCTGCAATTAAAACGACTCTATCCCGGTACGCCGGAATATCAGCAATACCTGTCGGAGCAATGATGAAAGCGGCGCATCCCGAAGTTGTAGCAGCGAATCGCGTTAACCCCGGTGAGACCCTGCGCCAGGCCCGCGAAAGCAATGGCTGGTCGCTGGCCGAAGTGGCCCTCAAGCTCAACCTCACCGTGACGTCTCTGGGCAATCTTGAAGCCGGTGCTTTCGACAAGCTGCCGGGGCATACCTTTGCTCGCGGTTACATTCGCGCGTATGCCAAATTGCTCGGCATGGATCAGACCGTTCTGGTTCAGCAGTTCGACCAGTCCACCGGCACCGATTCCCAAGGCAGCAACGTTCACGCCTTGGGCCGTATCGAAGAGCCTGTGCGGGTTTCCCACACTATTTTGCGTATCGTCAGCCTGTTGTTGCTGATCGCGGTCATCGGCGGTGGTTTCGTCTGGTGGCAGGATCAGACCTCGCTGCGTACCAAGGACTTCACCAGCCTGACGCCGGAACACGTTGAAGTCGAAGGCGCCGACGGCACCACGCAGATTCACCCGATCGACGAGCCGGAAGATCAGGCTGTCGCCGAAGGTCAGGCCGAGGGCGCGACCGCTCTGGCGCTGCCGCAGTCGGAAACCACCGCGGAATCCACCGGTGCCGAAGCTACTGCTCCTGCGACATCGACTGCGCCAGCAACGCCGACCGCTCCAGCGGTTGCGCCGACTGCGCCGGTTCACACGCCAGCGCCAGTGGTTGCCACCCCGGCAACACCTGCTCCGGCTGTGCCTGCTACACCAGCACCAACCACGACTGCACCGATCGCCCCGAACGTGGCTCCAGTGGCACCAGTGGCTGGCGAAGGTCAGGTTTCAATGCAGTTCGTTGCCGATTGCTGGACGCAAGTCACCGATGGCAGCGGCAAAGTGTTGTTCAGTGGTCTCAAGCGTAAGGGCGACAGCCTCGCCGTTGCCGGCAAGCCACCGTTTGCCGTCCGCCTGGGCTACGCTCGCGGCGCGCAGGTCAGCTACAACGGCCAGCCGGTCGACGTCGCTCCGTTCACCAGTGGCGAGACTGCTCGCCTGAAGTTGGGTCAATAAGTCATGCACGGCGAATCTCCAATCAAACGTCGCGTTTCGCGCAAGATCTGGGTCGGCAACGTACCGGTGGGCGGCGATGCGCCGATCGCTGTGCAGAGCATGACCAACAGCGACACCAATGACGTTGGCGCCACTGTTGCGCAAATCAATCGTCTGGAAGCCGCCGGCGTCGACATCGTCCGCGTATCGGTACCGGACATGGACGCCGCCGAGGCGTTCGGCAAGATCAAACAACTGGTCAAAGTGCCGTTGGTTGCCGACATCCACTTCGACTACAAGATCGCTCTGCGCGTAGCCGAACTGGGCGTCGACTGCCTGCGCATCAACCCGGGCAACATCGGTCGCGAAGACCGTGTTCGTGCTGTGGTCGATGCCGCGCGTGATCGCGGGATCCCGATCCGCATCGGCGTCAACGCCGGCTCGCTGGAAAAAGACCTGCAAAAGAAATACGGCGAGCCGACCCCAGCCGCCCTGGTTGAGTCTGCTCTGCGCCACGTTGAACACCTCGAACGCCTGAATTTCCAAGACTTCAAGGTCAGCGTGAAGGCCTCCGACGTGTTCATGGCCGTCGAAGCCTACCGCTTGCTGGCGAAAGAAATCGTCCAGCCGCTGCACCTGGGCATCACCGAAGCCGGTGGATTGCGTTCGGGCACAGTGAAATCCGCCGTGGGCCTAGGTATGCTGCTCGCCGAAGGGATTGGCGATACTATCCGCATCTCGCTGGCGGCCGATCCGGTCGAGGAAGTGAAGGTCGGTTACGACATCCTCAAGTCTTTGCATCTGCGTTCCCGTGGCATCAACTTCATCGCCTGCCCGAGCTGCTCGCGGCAGAATTTCGATGTGGTGAAAACCATGAACGAGCTGGAAGGGCGCCTTGAAGACCTGCTGGTGCCGCTGGATGTCGCGGTAATCGGTTGTGTGGTCAACGGCCCCGGTGAAGCCAAGGAAGCCCATATCGGCTTGACCGGCGGCACGCCAAACCTGATTTACATCGACGGCAAGCCGGCGCAGAAACTGACGAATGACAATCTGGTGGACGAGCTGGAAAGGCTGATCCGCCAGAAAGCGGCCGAAAAGGTCGAAGCTGACGCTGCCGTAATTGCGCGCGGCTGACCCTGACTGAAGAGCCGAACGAATTTAAGGATTTAAAGTGAGCAAGTCATTGCAAGCCATTCGTGGCATGAACGACATCCTGCCCGAACAGACTCCCCTGTGGCGTTATTTCGAGGGCACCGTTGCGCGCCTGCTGGATAACTACGGTTACAAGCAGATCCGCATGCCGATCGTCGAGTTCACCGAGCTGTTCAAGCGCTCGATCGGTGAAGTGACCGACATCGTCGAAAAAGAGATGTACACCTTTGAAGACCGCAACGGCGACTCCCTGACCCTGCGTCCGGAAGGCACTGCGGCGTGCGTGCGTGCGGTGCTTGAGCACGGCATCACCGGCGGTGGCCAGGTGCAGAAACTCTGGTACATCGGTCCGATGTTCCGCCACGAGCGTCCGCAGAAAGGCCGTTATCGTCAGTTCCACCAGATCGGTCTGGAGGTGTTCAACCTCGACGGTCCGGACATCGACGCCGAGCTGATCATCATGACCTGGCGCCTGTGGGGCGAGCTGGGCATCCGTGATGCGGTCAAACTCGAACTCAACAGCCTCGGCACCAGCGAGTCCCGTGGGCGTTATCGTGAAGCGCTGGTCGAGTACCTCTCGGCGCACCACGACAAGCTCGACGAAGACAGCCAGCGTCGTCTGAAAACCAACCCGCTGCGCGTGCTCGACACCAAAAATGCCGACACTCAAGCGGTGCTGGTCGATGCGCCGAAGATGGCCGACTACCTCGATGAAGAGTCCCGTGCACACTTCGAAGGTCTGAAATCGCGTCTGGATGCCGTCGGCATTCCGTACGTGCTTAACCCGAAGCTGGTTCGCGGCCTCGATTACTACAGCAAAACCGTTTTCGAATGGGTCACCGACAAGCTCGGCGCCCAGGGCACTGTTTGCGCGGGTGGTCGTTACGACGGTCTGGTCGAGCAAATGGGCGGCAAGCCGACCACCGGCGTTGGTTTCGCCATGGGCATCGAGCGTCTGGTGTTGATGCTCGAAACCCTTGAGCAGATCCCGGAAGAAATCTCCCGTCAGGTCGATGTCTACCTCTGCGCCTTCGGTGAAGAGGCCGAGCTGGCCGGTCTGGCCCTGGCTGAACGCGTTCGCGATCAACTTCCAAACCTGCGCCTGCAAGTCAATGCCGGCGCCGGCAGCTTCAAAAGCCAGTTCAAGAAAGCCGACAAGAGCGGTGCGCTGTACGCACTGATCCTCGGTGACGACGAAATGGCCCAGCAAGTGGTAGGTTTCATACCCCTGCGTGGCCAGGGCGAACAACAAAGCCTTGCCTGGGATGCGCTCGCCGCTCACCTGGCCACCTGCGTCGTGCAGGGTTGAAGCTGTCTAAACAGCCGATTTAGCGATTAAGGAGTATTGGGGTGTCGAGTACCGAAGACGAGATCGGAAGAGCGTCGTATTGGGGTGTCGAGTACCGAAGACG